>NZ_CALPDC010000056.1:0-17137 GCF_943193165.1 Weizmannia agrestimuris | reverse complement strand
AACTCTCAGTAAAGATGTTTGATAAAAGCTCAAAAAGAATTTGACGTTTCGTTTTGTCCAGTTTTCAAGGAACAATCGCTTTGTTTTTCAGCGACTTTTATATCATACCACGACGCAACCAACATGTCAACTACTTTTTTAAGAAGTTTGATGCCGGATGCGGCGACGAAAACTATTATACTAGTATAACGAAGTGTAGTCAATCCTTTTTTTTATATGCCTGCTTTTTCGTGGGCGCCCATGCTTCTTTCAGCCTAAGCTTCTAGTTTCTTCGAATGAACATAAAAAATACGCCAAAGAAATGATGGATCATTTCTTTGGCGCTGGTTGTCTGCTGATGGCGGTTCGAGCGCTGCTTTTGTCAAGACAGAATCCATGTCTGGATGACAGTCAGGCCGATCACCCCGGGTATGCCGAGCAGCCCGGAAACGGATACGGTGGCTGCATTGATTGGGACATGCAGTCCGTACCGGCCGCCCACTTGGTTTAAAAAGAAAAGGAGTATAGCCCCGATGATGGCTTTGATGCATAACTTTCCCGCCCATCGCAGCGGTTTGGTTAAAGCTGCGGAAAACAGCAGCAAAAGGATCAGGCCGACAATCGCAATAATGATGATGGTTGAGCTCAAGTGAATCACCCCTTTTTTCCAGCTGCTTTATTTTTATGAAGGAGTTGTCCAAAAAAGAACTTGAGCCGTGCTACCCTTACTGGAGGCGGATGTTTCTTCTTTTCACTTCCCGAAAAAGAAACACATACTTCGCTTCGGCCACTTTGGTGCGGTAGTAAAGTTCTTCGTTAAATTCAAAACTTAGATGCTGGAGGGCGTTTTGCTGTACCCATTCATTTTTTACGTTTGTGACCAAATCGAGAAGAAGCGCATCGTATTCTTTCCTGAGTTTTTGCTTCTTGCTGAACATTGTATCCACCCCGTGTCAGGTTAAATTTCTCTTCGGCCTTCCAGTGCTTTTGATAAGGTGACTTCGTCGGCGTACTCGAGATCTCCGCCCACTGGCAACCCGTGTGCAATCCGTGTCACTTTAATGCCGGACGGTTTTAAAAGCCGCGAAATATACATGGCTGTTGCTTCGCCTTCGATATTTGGATTGGTTGCAAGAATCACTTCTTGGACGGTTTCATCGCGCAGGCGTTTGAGCAGATCCGGCACACTGATGTCTTCAGGGCCGATTCCGTCCATTGGAGAAATGGCACCATGCAGAACATGGTAAAGGCCGTTGTATTCTTTCATTTTTTCCATGGCAATGACGTCTTTCGGCTCCTCGACAACGCAGATCACGCTTCTGTCGCGGCGCGGATCGGCACAAATATAGCACGGATCTGTATCGGTGATATGCCCGCAAACAGAACAGTACGTCAGGTCCCGTTTCGCATCGACAAGCGCCTTGGCAAATGCAAGGACGCTGTCTTCCTTCATATCAAGAACAAAAAATGCCAGCCGGGCCGCGGTTTTCGGCCCAATGCCTGGCAGTTTCATGAAGCTTTCCATTAATTTTGTGATTGGTTCAGGGTATTGCATTGTTGATCACACCTTTAAAATCCCGGAATATTGAAGCCTTTCGTGTACTTGCCCATTGTCTGCTCTGTCAGCTGTTCGGCTTTATCCAGGGCGTCATTGGTGGCGACAAGGATCATGTCCTGCAGCATTTCAACATCGTCCGGATCAACGGCTTCTTCGTTGATGCGCACTTCAAGCACTTTTTTATGGCCGGAGACGACAACGGTTACCATGCCGCCGCCTGCCGTACCCTCCACTTTCTGTTCGCCAAGCTGTTCCTGTGCCTCCATCATTTCTTTTTGCATCTTTTGCATTTGTTTCATCATTTTTTGCATATTGCCCATATTGCCCATTCCTCGCATATGAAACCCTCCAGTTTTAGTCTTTTATTTCAATTAATTCAGGCCCAAACAATTTGATTGCTTCGGTTACAACCGGATCTTCCTGCGGTTTTTCTTCCTCTGCTTCTTCTTTATGGTGATGGATATAATTTTCCCTGATCGTATTCCATTCATTTTCCGGAACACCTGCCGCCTGATACCCGGTTCCGGTTAATTCACCAAGTACGCTCGAAATCGCTTGTAAAAATTTCTCGTTTTCCATCGCCATTTGGCAATGGATCTCATACTTGAATTTGATGACAAAAGCGTTCGGCGATGCCGCCACCGGTTCTGCTTCATTTAAAAGTGCTGCCTGCGACCGCATCTGCCTGCTGTTGAGCGTCTCAATCATATCGTTCCAGCTGTTTTTAATCCGTTTGAGGTCCTCTTTTGTCGCTTCTTTTAATATATCATGAATCCTTCCGACTTGTACCTTAAAACCTTTCGAAGTGCGCGGAATTTTTCTCTGAGCCTGCCGTTTTGGCGCAGGTTCCGTTTCATCGGCCTCCGGAACCCCGTTTTGCTTGAGAGACTCGAGTTCTGATTCGAGCCGTTCGATTTTTTCGGCAAGCTTCCGGACGAGATCATTTTCCCCGGGATCCGGCGCTTTTTCTTCACACAGTTTGATAAAAGCCACTTCCAAATAAACGCGGGCCATATTGGAAAAACGCATATCCTGCTGCGTTTGGTTCAGGATGTCAATAAAACGGTAAATTTCCTGCGTTTGAAGCGAGCGGCTCATTTCTTTAAATGCCTCATCTAAATATACCCTTTGAACCGCTTCCTCCATCTGCGGGGCAGTTTTATACAAAAGCAGATCGCGGAAATAAAGAATGAAGTCTTCCACAAGCCTTGAGGGATCTTTTCCCTGCTGGAGAAGAGAACCGACAAGGTCAAGGCACTCTGCGGCATCCTTCTTTTGAATGGCCTGGGCAAGGCGGGTAAAATCATTCTGAGAAATGGAACCCGTTACCGTGAGCGCATCTTCCACTCTGACTTTCCCCTCGCTAAACGAGACGGCCTGGTCAAGCAGGCTGAGCGCGTCCCGCATCCCACCTTCCGCAGCATGGGCGATAATATTGAGCGCCTGTTCATCATATGCAATACCGGTTTCGCCTGCAATATAAGCCAGGCGTTTAAAAATATCACGGGATGTGATGCGTTTAAAATCAAACCGCTGGCATCTGGAAACGATCGTAAGCGGAATTTTATGGGGCTCGGTTGTTGCCAGAATAAAAATGACGTGTTTCGGGGGCTCCTCTAGGGTTTTCAAAAGCGCGTTAAATGCGCCAATCGACAGCATATGGACTTCGTCGATAATATATACTTTATATTTTACAACACTTGGCGCGTATTTGACTTTGTCGCGGATATCGCGGATGTCATCCACGCCTGTATTCGACGCCGCGTCAATTTCGATGACATCTGGAATCGTGCCGTCTGTAATCCCCCGGCAAACAGCGCACTCGTTACACGGTTCCCCAGTCGGAGCATGTTCGCAGTTCACCGCCTTTGCCAAAATTTTAGCGGCACTTGTTTTTCCTGTACCCCGTGGGCCCGAGAAAAGATAAGCATGCGTTGTTTTCTGTTGCAGGAGGGCGTGCTGCAATGTTTTTGTCACATGCTCCTGCCCGACGACATCCGCAAACCGCTGCGGCCGCCATGTGCGGTATAACGCCTGATAAGCCATGTTCAATCCTCCCGGCCAGATTTGCTTCCGATTCATACATTTCTTTTATTATACCTTAGGAAAAGCGATTTTACATCCTGAATTAAAAAGCATTTAAATATGGAAAAAACCCATCCCGGATCAGGATGAGTTTTGTTTTTTATGTAATGAAACTGCCGCGCACCTTTCTTCGACCGACCCTCATAAGCGTTACTTAAGCAGTTAGCTCGACCCAGGCTGCCCTGCGGCACATGGAATGACCCGCTTAATGCTGCTTCCTTCCGGACCTGACATGGTTCGCGGGGTTCCATTGCGCAGGACCCGGGTGTCAACACCACTTACTTAAGGCTGGCCCTACAAGCAGCCGGCCTCGGAAAGGGATTCAGTCCCGCTAGAGCGGATTGCGGGTACAGGGCACCGCTGCCTCCCCACCTAGCGCGGCAAAATTGATACCAGTTTTAAGCGTTAAAAACTAACGCATAACTAAGTATACATGCCTTTTTAAAAAAAAGCAATCTCTCCCGCCTGTTAATTGGTGGAGCTTTTTCCATCTTCCTCTGCCGCAAGTTTTTCCTTCTTTTTTTTCTCCCTTAAAGACCGGAAGAAGGACCGCAATAATTCTCCGCATTCCGTTTCAAGCACGCCGCTTACGACTTCACTCCGGTGGTTAAAACGGCCGTCCTCAAGCAGGTTCATCAAACTTCCCGCACAGCCCGCCTTCGGATCTTTTGCCCCGTAAACGACCCGCTTGATCCGCGATTGTAAAACGGCACCGCTACACATCGGGCACGGTTCCAGTGTGACATACAGCTCGGCATTTTCAAGGCGCCATGATCCGGTCACTTCACATGCTTTTTCGATGGCCAGAAGTTCCGCATGGGCGGCAGCACGCTGGGTGGTTTCACGCAGATTATGGGCTGCAGCAATCACTTTTTCATCGAGCACAATCACCGCCCCGATTGGCACTTCACGGAGACGCTGTGCTTTTACAGCTTCCTGAATGGCAAGGCGCATATAATATTCATCGCGATTTTCCATCCTAACTCCTCCGAAAGGTATCGTAGCCTTATCGTAACACAGCCTTGAAAAAAATCACACTGGGTTCGGTCATCAGTATGGATTTTCCTGCCGTTTTGCGCTGGCTTTCTTCAGGTAGAAGGCTCCTGTGTTAGGAAACGGAAAAGTTGGATGCTCTTTCGTTACTGAGAGCACTTATATGTTAAGGAACATCACAAAAAACGTTCGCTTCCTTCACTTAGAGGGGCTCTATGTTAAGAAACACTGAAAAACATGCTTGCTTCCTTCATTTAGCGGACGGCTACGTTAAGAAAGATGCGCAAATGGGTGCCCTTCCTTTACTTAGAACCCTTCTACGTTAAGAAACACTGCAAAAAATTTCCGCTTCCTTAATCTAGAGCGCCTTTAAGGAGTCGCGAGTGGGTTCGAAATGTCTTTTTGAAGCCGTCAAAAAGACAAAACACGTTGCATCCGGGCTCGAGATGTCTTTTTGAAGCCGTCAAAAGGACAAAACAAGACGCACCTGGGCTCGAAATGGTCTTTTGAAACCGCCAAAAGGACAAATCAAACTGCACCTGGCCCCAAAATGTCTTCTTGAACCTGCCAAAAGGACAAAACACGTTGCATCCTGGCCCGAAATGTCCCTTTGAAGCCGTCAAAAGGACAAAACACGATTGCATCCGGGTTCGAAATGTCCTTTTGAAGCCGTCAAAAAGACAAAACATACCGCACCTGGCCCCAAAATGTCTTTTTGAACCTGTCAAAAAGACAAAACAAGCTGCATCCGGGTCCGAAATGTCTTTTTGAACCTGCCAAAAGGACAAAACAAGCTGTATCCGGGCTCGAAATGTCCTTTTGAACCTGTCAAAAGGAGTCGCGACTGGGTCCAAAATGTCTTTTTGTTAAGCAACACCGCAAAAAATTTCCGCTTCCTTAATCTAGAGCTCCTCTATGTTAAGAAGCGCCACAAAAATCATGCCCTTCCTTCATTTAGCAGGCCGTTACGTTAAGAAATGCCGCAAAAATGGTTTGATGAATGATTCCGCAAAAAAAATGCGCACATAAAAAGCGGGCATGTTTTAAAAAAACGGGGCATAAAGATAACAATAGCGATGGCTGACACAAGGGGGGACTCGTTTGCAAATACATGTTGTCGAAAGAAATGACACGGTCTCAAATCTTGCGCAAAGATACAGTGTTCCGGCTTCAGAAATCATTTCGGCAAATGAACTTCCGGATCCGGATCGGCTTGTCATCGGACAGGCGATTGTCATCCCGATCACCGGGAGGTTTTATTGGGTCCGGCCGGGGGACAGCTTATATTCCATTGCACAGCAAGCAGGGATATCTTACCAGGAGCTTGCCCGCATCAACGGCATTTCTATCCATCAGCAGCTCCGGCCCGGGTTGCGCCTTTATCTGCCGCCTTCTCCGAAAAAAAGAGCAGAATTTAATGCATATGTAGAACCATTCGGGAACACGGTTTCAGCGTCTCTTGAAACAAGTGCGCGAAAAGCAGCCCCGTATTTGACGTATCTTGCCCCGTTTGCATTCCGGGTAAACCGCGATGGCACACTTGTTGCTCCGCCGCTTGGAAATTTGCGGGCGATTGCCGATGTCCAAAACGCCATTTTGATGATGGTGATCTGCAATCAGGAAAACGGCCAGTTCAGCGATGAACTTGGGCGGATCCTTTTGAACGACGAAACCGTCCAGAACCGGTTTTTAAATGAAATTGTTCAAACTGCAAGCCGGCTCGGTTTCCGTGATATTCATTTTGACTTTGAGTATTTGCGCCCGCAGGACAGGGAAGCTTACAACCGGTTTTTAAGAAAAGCAAAAACGCGCTTCAGCCGGGAAGGTTGGCTCATGTCCACCGCGCTCGCCCCGAAAACGAGTGCCACCCAGGCCGGACGCTGGTACGAGGCACACGATTACAGGGCGCACGGCGAAATTGCCGATTTTGTTGTCATTATGACTTACGAATGGGGCTATAGCGGCGGCCCGCCCATGCCGGTATCCCCGATCGGGCCGGTCCGGGATGTGCTTCGCTATGCCATCACAGAAATGCCGCCCAATAAGATTTTGATGGGGCAAAATCTGTATGGCTATGACTGGACATTGCCG
The DNA here is from genome assembly GCF_943193165.1 of Weizmannia agrestimuris. Taxonomy (NCBI): domain Bacteria; kingdom Bacillati; phylum Bacillota; class Bacilli; order Caryophanales; family Bacillaceae; genus Heyndrickxia; species Weizmannia agrestimuris. The sequence goes on along the minus strand of NZ_CALPDC010000056.1, from coordinate 10,431 downwards.
TATCAAACCGGCACAACAGCAAGAGCCGTCAGCCCGCAGCAGGCCATCCGGCTCGCGGGTGCGCACAATGTGCCGATCCTGTACAACACAACGTCCCAGGCCCCGCATTTTGACTATACAGATGAAAACAACCGGCGGCACACCGTCTGGTTCGAAGATGCCCGTTCCATCGAGGCAAAATTTAATTTGCTCACTGAACTCGGGTTAAGGGGCATGAGCTACTGGAAACTCGGCCTCTCTTTTCCGCAAAACTGGCTGTTAATCACCGATCGCTTTGATGTCGTCAAACGCCCTTCCTGAAGCAGCGGGTTCCGTTGCTTTTTTCTTTTGCCCCGGAACCGATGCGCACGCGGACATGATTGCGAGGTCCTTTCCCCCGCATTTATGCTAGCGCAACTGAACGGCCGGATGGGAACCTGATCCGATACAAAGACCCAGGGCGCCATTTTTCCAAAAAAATGCAAGTCAAAGCCAACGTTGCGGCTTCAGCAACCTTGTGCGCGTAGGAAATATCCGGAAACAAAACGCCAGGACACATACCGCTTTTATTTCCCGCATGCCAACTGGCGGCGACATGTGCTAAAATAGCAACAGTGTGCATCAATGAACTATCGCTTCAGCGGGAGGGCCGTTATGGAAAGGGTACCGTTTATTGCAATCGAGGGACCGATCGGCGTTGGCAAGACGTCATTGGCAAAAGCCATTTCAGCATACTTTTCATTTGAGCTTTTGAAAGAAATTGTGGATGAAAATCCTTTTCTTGGAAAATTTTATACCAATAAAGAAGAATGGAGCTTCCAAACCGAGATGTTTTTCCTCTGCAACCGCTACAAACAACTGGAAGACCTGAAGCAGCATAGACAGCCTGCTGTTGCAGATTACCATATTTTTAAAAGCCTGATTTTTGCCCGGCGGACGCTAAAAACAGATGAGTTTGAAAAATTTTCAAAAATTTACGACATTTTAACAGCGGATATGCCGCAGCCAAATGTCATCATTTACCTGCATGCAAGCCTGGAAACGCTCCTTAAGAGAATTGAAATAAGAGGACGGGCATTTGAAAAAAATATGCAGGAAACGTATTTGCAAAAACTATCCGCAGACTACGGACGGTTTATGAGCCGCTTCGAAGCCGAACATCCGAATATCCCGGTATTAAAGTTCGACTGTGATACACTTGATTTTATCCGGCATGAACATGACCTGAAATCCATGCTTCAAGAAATCGCGCTAACCTTACAAAAAGGAGTACATACCCATGGAACTTCGTGAGAAATATCAAATTCCGAACCACGCTGTGATCACCATTGCAGGTACCGTCGGCGTCGGAAAATCGACTTTAACCCGTGCGCTCGCGAAGGCGCTCCATTTCCGGGCGTCCTTTGAAAAAGTCGACACCAATCCGTATTTGGAAAAATTTTATAGCGATTTTAAACGGTGGAGTTTCCATCTTCAAATTTATTTTCTGGCGGAAAGGTTCAAGGAGCAAAAAAAAATGTTTGAATACGGCGGCGGGTTTATCCAGGACCGTTCCATTTACGAGGATACCGGCATTTTTGCCCAGATGCATTACGAAAAAGGCAATATGTCTGCCGTTGATTTTGAAACCTATACAAACTTGTTCGATGCCATGGTGATGACGCCGTATTTTCCGCATCCCGACCTGATGATTTATTTGGAAGGTAAACTGGAAAACATTTTGGAACGGATCAAAAAACGCGGCCGGTCGATGGAACAAGATACCCCTGTTGAATACTGGATTGAAATGCAGAGACGGTACGAGCAGTGGATCGACTCTTTCCATGCCTGCCCGGTTCTCAGGCTGAACATTGACGAATACGACCTGTTTGAACATGAAGATGCCGTCGAACCGATTGTCGAGCGGATCGGCTACATGCTCGCACAGGCAGCAGCCGTAAAAAAATAATGGCGGCTAAAAAGCCCGTTACAATCGCGTAACGGGCTTTTTCATGATTTACGGAGAGATCACGGGTATGCAAAAGTATGGTATCTTTTTTACTCTACGAAAAAAGCCCGCAGCTTACGCCTCAGGGGCCCACGGGCTTTCATTTTTTAAGCGGAGGAAGAGGGATTCGAACCCCCGCGCGGTGTAACCCGCCTGTCGGTTTTCAAGACCGATCCCTTCAGCCAGACTTGGGTATTCCTCCATTTTGACAAAAAAGATTATAACCCACACGATTGAAACAAGTCAAGCACACCAAGTTTGTACTGCAGAAAAGCATCTGAACTTTAGCCAAGGGAAGGCCTAAGCGCATATTTAGATAGGTCTAGCTGAAGCTGAACGAATCGGATTTTGGCAATTTATCCGATTCTCCCAGCAAGCCCGGCTTTAATGGTTGCCACCACCTGCAAAAAGGGGGTGATTTTGTCCTCTTCTCACCGTTGAAACGGCTTTCGAGCGCAAAGATCGGCAAATTCTTTAGAATCCTTGCCAATTCTGAGAATCTCGCTTATTCAGCTAAATAGGATTTGCTGAACGAATCCGATTCTGAGTTTGTCTGCAAGTTCTGTCTCAAAATATAGAAGATCCTTTTGCGGAAATGGGAGATTTTATCTTCTCCATACGTTGAATCGGGTTTCGAGTGCAAGCATTTCCCTGGATCTGTTGTAAAATCCTTGCATTTAAATGGTTGTCAAAGCTGTCAGCAGCCTTGCCAAATCTAGAATTTTTACGATTCAGCAGCCTCTAGATATAGCCGTGTTTTCAAGTAAAATCCTGCGCACCTAAAAAATGCGGAAGATTCCGGGAAACATGTTTCAAAAAATCCCCGACTTTTCATGTACAAAGCCGGGGATTTTTTTTACGGTTTGATGATATCAGTACGCATATACGGGCGGAGCACTTCAGGCACCACCACACTGCCGTCAGCCTGCTGGTAATTTTCGAGGATGGCTGCGACGGTACGCCCGATGGCAAGTCCGGACCCGTTCAGCGTATGGACATGTTCCGGTTTCGCATTGGGTTCCCTGCGAAAGCGGATGTTCGCACGCCTTGCCTGGAAGGCTTCGAAGTTGCTGCACGAAGAAATCTCGCGGTATACGTGCTGGCTTGGCATCCATACTTCAATATCATATTTTTTCGCTGCCGTAAACCCGAGGTCCGCCGTGCACATGCTCATCACATGATAAGGCAGGCCCAGAAGCTGCAGCACTTTTTCCGCATGGCCGGTCAGTTTTTCGAGTTCATTATAGGAATCTTCCGGTTTGACAAATTTCACAAGTTCCACTTTGTTAAACTGGTGCTGGCGGATCAGCCCGCGTGTATCGCGCCCGGCAGAACCCGCTTCCGAACGAAAACAGGCACTGAACGCCACATAATTGATCGGCAGGTCGTCGCCGTTTAAAATTTCATCACGGTGATAATTTGTCACCGGCACTTCGGCAGTCGGAATCAGAAAATAGTCTTTTTCATTGACAAGAAAAGCGTCTTCTTCAAATTTCGGCAGCTGCCCCGTTCCTGTCATGCTGGCGCGGTTCACCATATACGGCGGCAATACCTCTTCATAGCCGTGTTCTTCGACGTGCAGATCAAGCATAAAATTATAAAGTGCACGTTCAAGGCGGGCGCCGAGCCCTTTGTAAAAGACGAACCGGCTGCCGGTCACTTTGGCTGCCCTTTCAAAATCAAGGATGCCGAGGTCAGTGGCAATATCCCAGTGCGGTTTCGGTTCAAATCCGAACGCCGGCACTTCGCCCCATTTCCGAATTTCGACGTTATCCTCTTCGCTGTCTCCCACCGGCACGCTTTCATGCGGAATGTTCGGGATAGAAAGCATCAGCATTTCAAGTTCTGATTCGACTTGTTTTAACTCGGCATCCAGTGCTTTAATTTTTTCACCGACGCCGCGCATTTCCTCGATCAGCTTTGTTGCATCTTTCTTTTCGCGTTTCAGTGCCGCAACTTGCTGCGTGACTTCATTCCGCCTGTTTTTCAACGCTTCGCTTTCCATGATCAGTTCGCGCCGTCTTTGGTCCAGCCCGCTGAACTTTTCAAAATCGGTCAAATCTTCTCCGCGGTGCTGCATTCGTTCTTTGACTTCATCAAAATGCGCACGCAAAAATTTGATGTCCAACATGCTATCCTTCTCCTTTTATCGAAATTCAAATAAAAAACTCCCGCCCCGAAAACAGGGACGAGAGTGAACCCGCGTTGCCACCCAAATTGAAAACAAGAGTTTTCCGCTTTGTAAGGATAACGGGTTTTTATCCCGTGGATGCCTACTCGCCCGGCTTTCAGCAACCCGCTCAAGGATGGATTCACAGAAGCTTTCCGCCAGTTTCCACCACCCACCGGCTCTCTTTAGGAAAAGCGTTCTGCTACTGGTTCCTGTCATTGCTTTTTCAGTCTTCACGTACACCTTAATGTACTACAATTTTATCCGTTTTGCAACAGACTATACCGGAATCCGTGCCATACTTAAAAAATATTCGGTCATACGTAGGTCATCCGTTAACTCCGGATGGAAGGAGCAGCCGAGCAAATTCCCTTGGCGAACTGCAACAATCCGCCCGCGGCACTCGGCCAGCACTTCAACATGATCTGAAACGGAAACGATATGGGGCGCGCGAATAAAAACAGCTGGAAAATCTTCCGCGATGCCGTTCACACGGATGGTTTCTTCAAAACTTTCCCGCTGACGGCCGAAAGAATTGCGCACCACCGTAATATCCATTGCCCCGATATGCGCATCTTCCTGGCCTTCAATATGCTTTGCAAGCAGGATCAGTCCTGCGCATGTGCCAAAGACCGGCTTGCTTTCGGCAAACTGTCTCAGTTCCGCCATAAAACCGTAGCGGTCAATGAGCCGCCGCATTGCCGTGCTTTCTCCGCCCGGCAGGATGAGCCCGCCGATTTCGTCCAACTGCTCTTTTTTCTTAATGACAACACCTTCCGCCCCGCAGGCTTCCACTGCGCGGATATGTTCCTCCACAGCCCCCTGGAGGCCGAGTACACCAATTTTTTTCATGCTGATTCTCCTTACCAGCCGCGCTCCTGCATTCTTGCTTCAGCCGGCAATGTTGAAATTTCCAAGCCTTTCATTGCTGTTCCAAGGTCTTTCGACAATTCGGCAATCAGTTTGTAATCTTGGTAATGGGTCGTTGCTTCGACAATCGCTTTCGCAAATTTCGCCGGGTTTTCCGATTTGAAAATCCCCGATCCGACAAAAACGCCGTCCGCACCGAGCTGCATCATCAAAGCCGCATCCGCCGGCGTTGCAACACCGCCTGCAGCAAAGTTCACAACTGGCAGCCGGCCTTCTTTTTTAATTTGCAACAGCACTTCATACGGAGCACCAAGCTGTTTGGCTTCCGTCATCAGTTCATCTTCGTTCATGTTGACCACTTTGCGGACCTGCGCATTCACTTTCCGCATATGCCTGACCGCTTCAACGATATTCCCGGTTCCCGGCTCGCCTTTTGTCCTGAGCATCGAGGCGCCTTCCCCGATCCTTCGAGCCGCTTCCCCCAAATCGCGGCAGCCGCACACAAACGGTACCGTGAATTCTTTTTTATTGATGTGGAACTCATCGTCGGCCGGCGTTAAAACTTCGCTTTCGTCAATATAATCGACGCCCATCGCTTCGAGCACCCGCGCTTCAACAATATGGCCGATCCTTGCTTTTGCCATTACCGGAATGCTGACGGCGTTCATGACTTCTTCCACAATGGAAGGATCCGCCATACGGGCAACCCCTCCGGCTTTCCGGATATCAGACGGAACACGTTCCAATGCCATGACGGCAACAGCGCCTGCTTCTTCAGCGAGTTTTGCCTGCTCGGCATTGACCACGTCCATGATGACGCCGCCTTTCTGCATTTCCGCCATCCCGCGTTTCACTAGATCTGTTCCTGTTTTCATTTTTTTGTACGCCCCTTTATAAAATTAAAAATTCTTATTATATGTATAATAATTTAAATTAACACCAAAAACGAATGCTTGTCAAGGTACTAATTTTTCCACGTTAAAGTGAAAAACAGGACAAGCACCCTTGTCCTGTTTTACTTAAAATAATTTGCCGACTGTATGCTCCCAAATGCCCCCGAAAAATCCGCCAATTCCGCGCATCATGCGCACAAACCAGTTGGCTTTTTCAATATCGGTTTTGGTGACCAAGGCGGTATGCGCTGTATTCGGGCCGTACAAATAGCCAAGTTCCTGCCCGTCTTTATGCCGGGCATACAATGTGCCAACCTTTGTCCCTTTTTTCACCGGTGCTGTGATTTGTTTCGAATCAAATTTCACAACAGGGGTGTACATTTTGCCTTCACCGTTTTTCACAGCCACTTTAAGCGGCGCCTTCGTGACAACGGAAGCCTGTTTTTCTTTGCCGGACTTCACCGTTACCGTCTTTTTCACCTGATAGCCTTTCGGGTAAAGGGTTTTTTCCGTGAAATTACTAAAAGCATAATCCATTAATTTGTTTGTGACATCAAACCGGGACTTGATGGTGCTGTTCCCGTTCGCATCCTCTGCATGAAGAACAACGGTAATGATGCGCATGCCGTTTTGCTTGGCCGTACCTGTAAAACAGTATCCCGCATTGTCGGTGTTCCCGGTTTTCAATCCGTCAACGCCTTGCCTTCCGTAGACAAGAGACGGCAGCATCCAGTTCCAGTTCTGCATCGCAATTTCATCATCTGTCCCGGCCCGGAATTTCATTTTGGCCATGCTTGTTGTTTGTAAAATCTCCGGATAGTCGTGGATCAAATGGTAGGCGATTTTTGCAACGGATTTTGCTGAGACAAGGTTTTCTTCCGTCCTGCCTGTCCCGGCCGGCTGCATGCCTTGCAAATCCTCATTGTTCAGCCCGGTTGCGTTCACAAATTTATAATCGGTGAGGCCGAATGCTTTCGCCTGTTTGTTCATCATGTTCAGATAGTTTTTTTCCGTTCCGCCGAGCGTTTCTGCAATCGCAATCGTTGCGCCGTTTGCCGAATAGATCGCCATCGCTTGGAAGAGCTCTTTAACCGTGTACTTTTCGCCTTTTCTTAACGGCACGTTTGAAAGTGCCCTGTTTTGGGAAATGCGATACGCATAATCGCTGATTGTCACTTTCTGGTTCCACGAAACCTTTTTCTCATGAATGGCTTTAAGCAACAAGTACTCCGTCATCATTTTGCTCATGGAAGCAATGCCCAGTGCCTGATTGGCATTTTTTTCATACAAAATCTGTCCGTTATCCGCATCGACAATGATGGCTGCTTTTGCATGAATATCCAACTGATCCTGCGCATGGACTGTTTTCGGCACCTGCTGCACAACCCCTGCCGTTAGCAGCAGCGCCAGAAACGCAAACGCCATTTTTTGCAAGCTTTTTTTCACTTTCAACCCTCCATCAAGATATGTATACACTTTGCCTATTTTAACATAGTTCCGGTTGAAAAAGTAGATGCATAGTGTTTGCCGCATTTGTCAACTTTTTCCGAAAATGCAGGGCAGCCGGGGGTACTGAATGGCGGCGATTTTTCCGAGTCCGACAAGCCAGATATAGAGTTGCAAATCTATTAAATGGCAGAAAAAAATGGCAGGAAACCTATGCCTGCCATTTTTTCCCATTCAAAATCGATGTTAAGACAAAGAATAATTCGGAGCTTCTTTTGTAATCTGGATATCATGCGGATGGCTCTCCCGCAGGCCTGCCCCTGTCATGCGGATAAACTGCGCTTCTTCACGCAATGAAATCATATCTTTCGCGCCGCAATAACCCATGCCGGACCGGAGCCCGCCGATTAATTGGTAGATGACATCCTGAAGGCTCCCTTTAAACGGCACGCGTCCTTCGATTCCTTCTGGCACCAGTTTTTTCGCGCCTTCCTGGAAGTAACGATCCCTCGATCCGCTTTCCATTGCGCTGATGGACCCCATGCCGCGGTAAACTTTATATTGCCGCCCTTGATAGATTTCCATTTCGCCTGGGCTTTCCGAGGTCCCTGCAAGCAGGCTGCCGAGCATTACAGCATGTCCACCGGCAGCCAGCGCCTTTACAATATCGCCTGAGAATTTAATGCCACCGTCTGCAATAATCGCTTTTCCGTACTTCCTTGCTTCTGTCGCACAATCATAAACCGCTGTAATTTGCGGTACACCAACCCCGGCAACCACTCTTGTCGTACAGATGGAGCCCGGCCCGATACCGACTTTTACAATATCCGCGCCCGCGTCTATCAGCGCTTTCGTACCTTCTGCCGTCGCAACATTTCCGGCGATAATATTTAAGGAAGGGTAAGATTTGCGGATGTTTGCGACGGTTTCCAGCACCCCTTTTGAGTGGCCGTGCGCCGTATCGATAACAACCGCATCCACTCCCGCTTCAACGAGCAATTCCACCCGTTTCATTACGTCGCTTGTCACGCCGACTGCCGCACCAACAAGAAGGCGGCCCTGGTCATCTTTGGCTGCATTTGGGAACTCAATAACCTTTTCGATATCTTTAATCGTAATAAGCCCTTTTAATACGCCGTTCTCATCGACAAGCGGCAGCTTTTCAATTTTATGCCGGTGCAAAAGCTGTTCCGCCTCTTTCAACGTCGTACCGACAGGCGCCGTCACAAGATTCTCTTTCGTCATCACATCTGAAATCCGGGTGGAGTAATCTTCAATAAAACGCATGTCGCGGTTGGTCAAAATCCCGACCAGTTTCTGCTCGTCACGGTTATTCACGATCGGCACGCCGGAAATCCGGTATTTGCCCATTAAATGTTCCGCTGCAAACACCTGCTCATCAGGTGTTAAGAAAAACGGATTGGTGATAACGCCGTTTTCCGACCGTTTGACACGATCCACCTGCTCCGCCTGTTGTTCAATGCTCATGTTTTTGTGGATAATCCCGAGGCCGCCCTGCCTTGCCATGGCGATCGCCATTTCCGCTTCGGTTACCGTATCCATGCCGGCGCTGATGATCGGAATGTTCAACTTCAAGGTTTCCGTTAGGGCGACACTTGTATCGACATCTTTCGGCAGCACTTCCGACTCTGCCGGAATCAGTAATACATCATCAAACGTAAGACCTTCTTTTACGAACTTCGTTTCCCACATGCAAACCCCTCCTGGATTGATAAAAATATTATTTGTAGGTTATCAATTGGACATAATACTGTCAAGGTCTCCAAAACATATAATACTATTCAGTTAATTCGGAGGGCGAAATATTGTCTTTTATGGACCAATGGGATCACTTGATTTTATTTCAATCCGCAGAATATACGCAGCGCTATTTGAAAGCCCGCTATGAGGCTTCGGATTTTAGCCAAAGCGCCGCCAAAAGCTATGAGAACTGTTATGCTTTTATGTATTATCTCGAACACGGTGAAGCTTATTACCGCCAGGCTGTGCAGGCGCCCGTTTCGATTCAGCCTGTTTTGATTTTTTACGGCTTCATTCATTTATTAAAAGCCTGCCTGCTGTCATGCGACCCGCTATATCCTGAAACCACTTCCGTCCTTGCCCATGGGGTGACATCGCGAAAAAAGAAAAAACAAAACTACCGGTTTGGCGAAGACGAGGTTAAAATTCAAAAAACCGGTTTATGCGGCCATTTCGCCCATAAAATGTTCGGACTCGGCCCGCTCGAAGGCAATAAATACACCATGCAGAGCCTGCTTCGGCAAATCCCAGAACTTGAAACGGCCTTCCCCCGCCGGAAATATTTTTTGCCGGTAGAAGAAAAGAACGGGAAGTACCGGCTTCCTTTTGCGGTCCTTGATGGCTATCATATGACAGCGGGCAGGTTTTCACAATATTTGTCCGAAAAACTTCAGGACAGACTTTTGGAAATGGAAGCGGAAGAAGACGCCTTCTCGTTTTCCGCCCGCGGCTGTCTCCCTCCGCCATTCCGTTATCATTTCTTTACAAATCAAATTTACTTTCCGTATAAATTACAACCGGAAAACGACCTTCCCGATATATTGGTCCATTACCTGCTTTTGTATAATTTGAGCATGATTTCCCGCTACGAAACAGAATGGTGGGCAGAGCTGCTTAAAAACCGGGAAACAATTGACTTTCCGGCCATCCGCCTTTTTCTCCAGACAGCAATCGAAAAAGGCCCGTTCCTCTGCCTACAGTTTCTTAACGGCAGGCAGTAAAACAAGCTATGCAAATGTCAGGGTGAAACCGATGCTTATGGACAAGAGCAAAATGGAACGATTCACCGGCTATCTGTGCTTTTCGGCTGATTTCTGTCATCAAGAAGACCACGAAAGTTAAAAAATCCCTTTCTGTCGCTTCATATAATAACTTTAAGCAAAACGGCCCTGCATTCCGAAAAAAAGCAATGAGCCGAGTACATTAACACGCAAAAACCGCAGACAAATCGTCTGCGGTTTTGATTTGGCCCGGCAACGTCCTACTCTCGCAGGGGGAAACCCCCAACTACCATCGGCGCTGGAAAGCTTAACTTCCGTGTTCGG
>NZ_CALPDC010000055.1:0-17490 GCF_943193165.1 Weizmannia agrestimuris | reverse complement strand
GCTAGTAAAAGCAACGATAAGTCGAGAAGCCCCCACTTCAATCAAACCGTAAGGTTGATAAGTGGAGGGTAGTTCACACACGGGCACGATAAAAATGATAAATAAAGGTTCCGGGTGCCTGCCGGGGCCAGGCCTGAAAAATATTTGGGGAATGACATGCACTCGTGACTATGATATAATATTTTATTGCGTATAACAGGAAAAAACAATACTAGGAGTGTTTTCATGTCAAATTATGAAGCAGGAAATGTATACACCGGAAAAGTGACCGGAATTAAGCCGTTCGGCGCGTTTGTAGCGCTTGATGAAGAGACACAAGGTCTTGTCCATATTTCCGAAATTAAACACGGGTATGTCAAAGATATTCACGATTATGTCCACATCGGGGATGAAGTCAAAGTAAAAGTGTTGTCGGTAGACGAAGAAAGCGGCAAAATCAGTCTTTCCATGAAAGCAACGGAAGAAGCGCCGCATCAAGACACAAGGAAACCGCGCCGGCGCCAAGGTGCCGTGAAAGCCGCCGAAGAGTCCGGAGAAGGTTTCAACACGCTGCGCGATAAGTTAAAAGAATGGATTGAAAAATCAAAACGTGAAGATTTGATTAAAAAATAATCGGGCGATTCCGGGCATACAGATTGTCCGGATTTTTTTATCCGAAAAACGCCGGGTCTGCGGGGGATAAATCCGGTGTATGGATCTCATTTCCGCCGTGAGCTGGCTACAAATCCCGCTTACGCCGCTGCCCAATTTAAAGTGCGATGCAAACCGCTTGTACGCGCAAGCCCGCCGGATGAATGGCGGGCGCCGCCGTTTCTATGCAGAATAGTTTCTTACCACGATTTGCCGGGTGAATCCGTCTGAAACCACGTGCCATGCTGCATGGCAGAATAGTTTGCCTAATGCGGGGAAATCTGCCCGCGTATTATTCTATATATAGCGGGATATAAATGGTCAATTCCGGTTCATCGCTTAAAGGTTCGTATGTTGCCGGATAATCTTCACGGTGCTCAAGCTGCCCCTGAAAGACGGTATAGCCGTTTTTCCTGATCCATTTATACAATTCGGCATACGCTTTTTGCACGCCTTTGCCTTTATATTTCGCAGCCGCAAATGTATACGAAGGAACAGTCAGGGCTGTCATGCCTTCCGGAACCGCTTCTATGTAGGCCACTTCGCGGACAAGGTAAAAGGAAAACAAGCCATCATCATCCTGCGGGTGGTAGGAAAGCCCGGTCACAACACCGGGATCGGTGCAATGGCGGATTTCCCCCATTTTTTGCTTAAATTGATGGAAAAATCTTTTGATATCCCCGTTTGCCGCCTGCTCGAAGGTACCGGTCCATTTGCTCCCGACCGCGTTAAATGCGTGTTTCTGAACAATTTGAATTTCCAATCTGCACACTTCCCCGCTAATCTTTATAGCTTCATTTTAAATGAAAAAAGAAGCGGGCGTAAAGGAAAAAAAGATAAAAAAACACAAAAAAGGCAGGCATGCTGCACTGCCTTTGCTACAATGAATACGGTTTCCAACGGTCGGATAACTTATCTCGTCGGTTTTGCCTGGGTAGTACGTTCCACTTCGGCATCCGGTTTGAAAAGCAGGCCGAGGTTAATCAGGCCGCAAATGCCGACAATGCCATAAATGACCCGGGAGATCGCGGAATTGTCCCCAAAAATGGCCGCTACCAGATCAAAGTTGAAAAAACCGATAAGGCCCCAATTGATCGCGCCGATAATCGTGAAAATTAACGCAATTCTTTGTACAATGCTCATTTTTTTACCTCCTTGTTCAATGTACAGGAATAGCATGGCAAGAATCCGCAAACATTATGCATGCAGGAAATGTGAGAAATTCGTTACATTCCTTGCGAAAAGGGTAAAGATTCGATAAAGTGGAGATGGTAAATCGATAACAGGAGGATCTGGACAATGACGCATATTCAGTTTGATTATTCAAAAGCGCTCGCGTTTTTTAACGAACATGAAATTACATACTTAAGCGAACCGATTCGATTGGCCCATAAGCTTTTACATGAAAAAACCGGTGTCGGCAATGATTTTACCGGCTGGCTGACATTACCAAAAGATTATGATAAAGAAGAATTCGCCCGTATCCAAAAAGCAGCGGCAAAAATCCAAAGTGATTCCGACGTGCTGCTTGTGATCGGGATCGGCGGTTCTTATCTTGGTGCCCGTGCCGCAATTGAAATGCTCAACCACAGCTTTATGAACGTGCTGCCGAAAGAAAAGCGCAAAAACCCGCAAATTTTCTTCGTCGGCAACAGCATCAGCTCCACCTATATGAAAGATTTAATGGACGTTCTGGAAGGAAAAGATTTCTCCATCAATGTCATTTCCAAATCCGGAACAACGACAGAACCGGCGATTGCTTTCCGTATTTTCAACAAACTGCTCATTGAAAAATACGGCGAAAAAGAAGCAAAAGGCCGCGTCTATGCGACAACAGACCGCGCAAAAGGGGCATTGAAAACGCTGGCTGATGCGGAAGGCTACGAAACATTCGTGATTCCGGATGATGTCGGCGGCCGTTACTCTGTGTTAACGCCTGTCGGTCTGCTTCCGATCGCAGTAAGCGGCGTTGATATCCAAGCGATGATGGACGGAGCAGCAAAAGCCGTTGATGATTTCTCAAACCCTGAAGTAGCGGAAAACATTGCCTATCAATATGCGGCTGTCCGCAATATTCTGTACCGCAAAGGCAAAACGATCGAAATGTTGATTAACTACGAACCGGGACTGCAATATTTCTCTGAATGGTGGAAACAATTATTCGGTGAAAGTGAAGGGAAAGACCAAAAAGGCATCTATCCTTCTTCCGCAAACTTCTCGACCGACTTGCATTCCCTTGGCCAGTATGTACAGGAAGGCCGCCGCGACTTGTTTGAAACGGTTGTAAAAGTAGAGCAGGCGCGCGAAGAACTGACAATTGAAAAAGAAGAAAACGATTTGGATGGTTTGAACTACTTGGCCGGCCGTACCGTTGACTTTGTGAATAACAAAGCATTTGAAGGTACATTGCTTGCCCATACAGACGGCGGCGTACCGAACCTGGTGGTCTCCATTCCGAAAACCGATGCATACACATTCGGCTACCTCGTTTACTTCTTTGAAAAAGCCTGTGCGGTAAGCGGCTATTTGAACGGCGTCAACCCGTTCGACCAGCCTGGTGTGGAAGCATATAAGAAAAACATGTTCGCACTCCTCGGCAAACCGGGCTATGAAGATTTGAAAGCAGAACTCGAAAAACGTTTGAAATAATGCAGAAAAAAAGCAGGGCAATGCCAGCCCTGCTTTTTTTCTTGGATAAGGCAAACGCAAGCCAAAACTTCCAGCTGATTCAGATGAAGCCGCTTCTCAAAACGAAGCAATCTTCGTAGTGCAGCATATCAGATGTAGCATAAGGTGCAAGCCGCTTTATAAAAATGCGCAATCTGCAAGGCACGGGATCAGCTGCTTTTCCAATTTGGCCGTCCACTGCTGAACATCCGCCTGCACCGGTTCTCGGTTATTTTATCGCCAATTCGCTGGAAAATTTTCCTGGCAAACTTTTGAATGGTTACTTGCCTTTTTCCAAAACGACAAACAAATGCTCTTCATCCGTAATGGTATAATCCAAGGGCGGATTGATCATGGTGTCATCCCCCGATTGGATGCCGATTAAAATTTTCCGCTCTTTTTGCAGCTGCCGGCTCAAATCTTTTACCGTCAAGTTTCGCCACTTCGGCTTCACCGGAATAAAGTCAAGGTGATTTTTTTCCTGCTGGTTCAATAACGACAAAAGCGTATCGGACATTCCGTTTGAAATCAGGCTGTTCAGCATGACAAAGCTTGCCTGTGTATTTGCCTGGATCACTTCATCCGCGCCCGCCCGCTTGGCATTTACAACCTGGTCGGCTGTCTGGATCTCCACAATACAATATGCATCCGGATTCAAGCCTTTGACGGCAAGCAGTGTCAGGACTGCGCCCATGTCTGCTTCCGTCTCCGTTTTATGCTGGTCGGACGTGATCAGCACCGCCTTCGCTGCCTTGACATTTGCTTTTTTCAGCGTCTCGTCCTGATACGGCTTTCCTTTTATAAAATAAACATTGTCATAAGGGTAAGGGTTGGATTCAAGTGTTTCATCCACCAATACAACGGGCTGCCGCTCTTTTAATTCCATGAGCTGCCCGATCACTTTTCTGGCGCGTTCGTTCCAGCCGATAATGACCATTTGTTTCCCTCCCGTAAACGCCGCTTTTCCTTCCAAAAAAGCGTTTTGCCGTGTAGCCGTTGCACCGGCCAGCGCCACGAAATAGGCAGACAGTATGCCGGCACCCGATAAAATGAGGATGATGCCGATCAGCCGGCCCGCCAAAGTGACCGGGTACAAATCCCCGTAACCGACCGTTGCCGTCGTGATAACGGCCCACCAAATACCGTCAAAAACCGTCGGGAAAGTTTTCGGCTCGACAAAATGGATAGCCAGCCCGAATGCAAAGATCACAGCAAGGGCCAAGTTCAATATCCGGACAATGATCGGCCAGCGTAAAAAACGGTAATAAAATAAATGAAACATACCGTCCACTTCCTTTTTTGGTATCTCCAATAGTATTCCCCGGCCTCAATGCGGAAAAACAAGGCGGCAAACGGGAAAATATTTTTTTAAAAAAATAGTTGCACGATCGTTTTTCGCATTGTATAATAACATTGTCGCTGATGAAAAACGGTGATCATGACAAAACGGGGCATTAGCTCAGTTGGGAGAGCGCTACATTCGCATTGTAGAGGTCGGCGGTTCGAATCCGCTATGCTCCATTCCCAACTTTATATCACGGGGCATTAGCTCAGCCGGGAGAGCGCTTGCATGGCATGCAAGAGGTCAGCGGTTCGAACCCGCTATGCTCCATACTGGAAAACGTCCAGCCTGTTACGGGTTGGACGTTTTTGCGTATATGCCTTTCTGATGAAAAATAAAATCAATTCCTGCGAAAAACTGTCCCGTTGGTGTACGCCATCAGACAAAAGCGGCAACAATTCGGAGAGAATTGTCCCCAGGCGAGCTCAATTAGACAAAAGCAGCAAGAACGTGGTTGGAAATGTCTAATTAGGCGTTCCAATTGGACAAAAGCGGCAAACACCCAGGGAGAACAGTCCCGTTGGTGATCCCAATTAGACAAAAACAGTAAACCTCCGAGTAGAATTGTCCAGATAGAGTCTCCAATTGGACAAAAGCGACGAACCTCCGTGGAGAACTGTCCCGATAGAGCATCCAATTAGATAAAAGCAGCTAACCCCGTGGAGAATTTATCCTTCATAAGCCTGATGAAAGACAAAACACAGGTCCATAGACGGCGAACTGTCCTTCATAAGGCCGATGAAAGACAAAACACCGGGCCATGAACGGTGAACTGTCCTTCATAAGACTGATGAAAGACAAAACACCTGCCAGGAGACGACGAACTGTCCTTCATAAGGCCGATGAAAGACAAAACACCTGCCGGGAAACGACGAACTGTCCTTCATAGGGCTTATGAAAGACAAAACACCGGCCAAAGAACAGCAAACTGTCCTTCATAGGGCTTATGAAAGACAAAACACCGGCCAAAGAACAGTGAACTGTCTTTCATAGAGCCGATGAAAGACAAAAGACTGGCCGGGAAACGACGAATCGTCCTTCATAGAGCCGATGAAAAACAAAAGACTGGCCGGGAAACGACGAATTGTCCTTCATAGAGCCGATGAAAAACAAAAGACTGGCCGGGAAACAGTGAACTGCCCTTCATAGGGCCGATGAAAGACAAAACACAGGTCCATGAACGCCAAACTGTCTTTCATTAGTTTGATGAAAGACAAAATATGAGCCCGGGAACAAAGAATTGTCCCACTAGAGCCCTCCAATCCGACAAAAGCCGCAAGCTCGGATCCCAGAGCTGCTTTCCCGGCTGCCAAATCCTTTTTATCATGTTCCCGCTTTGCCTCACATATATTTTTACCAAATCCCTGAAGGAAGGAGGTGCGGCCTTGCTTGTCCTTAATGGATGTGATGTCCTCAAAGCAGCCTCCATGCAGGAAATGATTGCGGCTGTAGAAAAAGCATACCGCATCTATGAAGAAAACGGTTATCAAATGCCGCTGCGCACGCATTTTACCATCCGGGACAACTCCGTCCTTTTCATGCCGTGCAGCACAAATGAGGCAGCCGGCGCAAAAATCGTCTCCGTTTTCCCGGACAACAAGGACCGGCCGGTGACCCAGGGTGCTGTGCTGCTCGTCGACAGCAGGAATGGATCCATGAAAACGCTCATGGACGGCACGGTTTTAACCGGGCTCCGGACCGGGGCAATCGGCGGGGCGGCGGCAAAATATCTTGCGCCAGGCGATGCCAAAACAGCCGGGCTTATCGGAACGGGTTATCAAGGGCTATATCAGCTTGCCGGTGTTTGCACCGCACGCAACATCGAAAACATTTTTTTATTCAACCGGACACCTTCTAACATTCCTCCGTTTATTCGCCGGTTCAAAACGCTCATTCCAAATATCCCGGTTCATATTGCCAAATCCGCCCGTGAACTTGCCGAAAACGTCGATATCCTCATTACGGCAACATCATCTGCCACACCTGTACTGCCGGAAGAAGACCTTTACGACGGAAAGCTTGTCATTGGTATTGGCTCATACCAGCCGCATATGCGCGAATTTCCTGATGCGCTTCTAAAAAACTTGAAATCGATATATATCGACTCGCACGATGCCGCAAAGGAAAGCGGGGATGTAGACAGCCGGCTTGAAACCATTCCGTTTTCCAAAATTGTCACACAAAAAGTAAAACCGGATCCAAACGCGCTACAGGTTTTTAAATCAACAGGCATGGCCCTGTTTGACCTGGTAGCTGCAGAAACGGTTTATAAAAAAGCCATTCAGCTTGGAATCGGGCAAATGCTCGATTTTTAAAGGGGGAACAACACATGGAAAAATATTTGAATTACATTGATGGCGAGTGGTGCGAACCGTCAACGGGAAAATTTGCCCCGGTTGTAAATCCTGCAAACGGGAAAACATTGGGCGAAGTGGCGCAATCCGCCGAACCGGACCTTGACCGTGCCGTCCAGGCTGCCAAAAGCGCGCAAAGCGTGTGGCGGCTCGTCCCGGCACCTGAGCGCGCAAACTATTTATACAAAGTCGGGGAACTGTTAAAACAAAGAAAAGAACAGATCGCGCGCACGCTTACAAGCGAAATGGGCAAGGTGATTGATGAAGCGCGCGGGGAAGTACAGGAAGCGATCGACATGGCCTTTTACATGGCAGGGGAAGGAAGGCGCCAATTTGGCGATACCGTGCCATCTGAGCTGCAAAATAAATTTGCGATGAGCATCCGTGTGCCAGTTGGCGTTGCCGGGCTGATCACACCGTGGAATTTTCCAATCGCCATTGCCTCCTGGAAATCACTTCCGGCACTTGTAACGGGGAATGCGGTGATTTGGAAGCCAGCCACGGAAACGCCGGCAACAGCGTGTGCATTTGTGAAAATTTATGAAGAAGCGGGGCTCCCAAAAGGGCTTGTCAATCTTGTCAACGGCTCCGGTTCCGTGATTGGTGAAGCGATGGTGGAACATCCGGGCATCGGTCTCATCTCTTTTACCGGGTCGAATGAAGTCGGGCGTAAAATCAATGAACGAGCAGGCGGCCTTCTGAAACGAACTTCGCTTGAAATGGGCGGGAAGAACGCAGTGATTGTTATGGATGATGCGGATCTCGATCTTGCGGTGGACGGCATCCTTTGGGGCGCATTCGGCACGAGCGGGCAAAGGTGCACGGCCACAAGCCGGGTCATTGTCCATGAAAAGATCAAAGATGCACTGGAGGAAAAGCTGATTCGGCGAACGGCGGAACTGAAAATCGGCGACGGCCTTGATGAAACGGTGGCAGTCGGCCCGGTTATCAATGCAGAAGCGCTTAACCGCATCCACCAGTATGTCGAAATTGGTAAAAAAGAGGGGGCAAGGCTGCTTACGGGTGGGCGCATTTTGCCGGGAAAAGGATACTACTATGCGCCGACTGTTTTTACGGATGTCAGCCCGGAAATGGTCATTGCACAGGAAGAAATTTTCGGCCCGGTTGTTTCGATCATTCCAGTGGCAAGCCTTGAAGAAGCGATTGCTGTTAACAACAGCGTCACTTTTGGGCTGTCGAGCGGTATTTTTACAAAAGATGTGAACAAAGCTTTTCAGGCGATGCGTGATTTGGATACCGGGATTGTCTACATCAATGCCGGGACGACAGGGGCTGAAATCCATCTGCCGTTCGGCGGGACAAAAGGAACGGGCAACGGACACCGTGACTCGGGGCCGGCAGCACTTGATGTATACACGGAATGGAAGGCCGTGTATGTCGATTTCAGCGGGAAACTGCAGCGCGCCCAGATCGATAACAATTAAATCCCATTGTGGACCGGGCAGCAGCGCGAAAACGGATTAGCACATCATTGCATGCTTGGCAGGTAAAAAGTGCCATGCTTTATCTTCGCGCCAACAGGAACAGGGGCAAAATGATCAGCATGAATGTTTAAGATTTTCCAAACTACAAGATGAAAGTGAAATCAGACGTACGCGATATCAAAATCGACAACAATTAGCGCCCATGCATGCAGCGCCATCAGTGGATTGGCAAAGACAAAAAAGAGAGGTCGACAACAATTAGACGCCCATGCCGCACTGAACGCGGCACTAGCAAAAGAATGAAAATCAGCCGGCACATATTTTTAGGATAGAGGCCCATGCTTATGGGCCAACGGGAGAATAAAAATCAGCGATGCATATTTTCAGGGTAGACGCCCATGCCGCACTGAACGCGGCTCTAGCAAAAGAATGAAAGTTAGCCGGCACATATTTTCAGGATAGAGGCCCGTGCATACGGCGCCAGCGGAAGAATGAGGCGACTATTTTTAGAATAGAGGCGGGATGGGATGAAAAACAAAGCGGATGTGATCATTGTTGGCGGCGGGATTATCGGTTCGAGTGTGGCGTACCATTTGCTCGCGGATGGATTTGCCGGCAGAATCATTGTATTTGAAAAGGATCCTTCGTATGCATATGCCTCAACCCCGCGGAGCGCAGGCGGCATCCGGCAGCTTTTTACAACGGCGGTCAATATTCAAATGAGCCGGTACAGCCTTAAAGCCTATCAAAATTTTGCCCGTGATATGGCAATCGACAGCGAAACGTTTGAAATTGATTTGAAACAGCGCGGATACTTATTTCTGGCGTCAGAAAAAATGATGCCGCATTTTAAAAAGCATTTGAAACTCCAGCACCAAAACGGCGTCTCATCTGAATGGCTCGGAAAAAAAGAACTGCTAGGGCTCATTCCCGAACTCAGCACGCGTGATCTTGCAGGCGGGCTGTATTGCGCGGAAAGCGGGTATTTGGACCCGTACACGGCGATGCAAGGGTTTATAAAAAATGCGAAACATCTCGGCGCGGAGTATATGTATGAAGAAGTGGACCGCTTTTTAGCGGAAGAGGGCCGGATAAAAGGCGTGCAGCTCAAGGATGGCCGGGCGTTTTTTGCGCCTGTTGTCGTGAACTGTGCGGGCGCCTGGGCTTCCGGACTGAGCAGCAAAGCCGGATTGCTACTTCCGGTTATACCGGTACCGCGGCGGATTTTTATGTTTGATGTGGAAAAACCGCTCGCAAAACCGTTGCCGCTGACGATGGATCTGACCGGTGTCTATTTTAGGCACGAGGGGCGCAAAATCATTGCCGGATACGGGGAAGAGGAAAAGCCGGCGATCGACTTCAGCTGGAAGCGGTCCGAATTTGAGGAGCAGATTTGGCCTATTCTCGCTGGCCGCATCCCGAATTTTGAAAAGGTAAAAGTCGAACGCGGCTGGGCCGGCCTTTATGACTACAATACGGCCGACCATAATGCCATCATCGGCGAGCATCCGGAAATGAAAGGGTATTTTGTCGCATTCGGGTTCAGCGGGCACGGCATGCAGCAGGCACCGGCCGTCGGAAAGGGGCTGTCGGACCTGATCCGGACCGGAAAGTATGAAACCATTGATCTTACACCGCTCCGGGTCGAACGGTTTGCAGAAAACGACCTTGTTACAGAAGATGCCATTTATTAAAAGGGCATCTTCTGTTTTTGCCTCATTTTCCAAACTACATGGTATAGTTATAATAACGGAAAGGGAGGGAATACAATGGAGAAACATTACGATGTTATTGTCGTTGGTGCCGGTTCAATGGGAATGGCAGCCGGTTATTTTCTGGCAAGGCAAGGTGTAAAAACGCTTTTGCTGGATGCTTTTGACCCGCCGCATACATCCGGCAGCCACCACGGCGAAACGAGAATCATCCGCCATGCCTACGGGGAAGGACGGGATTACGTGCCGCTCGTGTTGCGGGCGCAAACGCTTTGGGATGAACTGGAAAAGGCATCCGGAGAAAAGATTTTTGCCAAGACCGGCGTCCTCAGTTTCAGCCCGGAGGATCATGCGGCCTTTTTAAACGAAGCAATCGAAAGCGCAAATACATACAACCTCCCGATTAAAATGATGACCGGTGCGGAAGTGGAAAAACGCTGGCCTGGCATTTCACTTCCCGCTGGCTTCCAGGCCATTTATGAACCGGATGCCGGCGTCCTGTTTCCCGAAAATTGTATCCGCGCCTACCGTAAACTGGCGGAAGCAAAAGGTGCGCGCTTGCTTGCCAATACCCGGGTTACAGATTTGAAAACCGACGGACAAACTGTCACCGTTGTAACAGAAACCGGCACATTCACCGCTGAAAAATGCATTGTCAGCGGCGGTGCGTGGAACGGGAAATTGCTTGAAAACTTAGGGCTCAATTTGCCGCTTCAGCCGGTCCGGAAAACGGTCGGCTGGTTTGAAGCGGACGAAGCGCTGTTCAATGCAGATGTGTTTCCGGCTTTTACAATGGACGGATACGAAGGAACATACTACGGTTTTCCAAGTTTTAATGGAAGCGGCGTGAAAGTCGGGCGCCATGACGGCGGGCAGGCGGCAGACCCTGATACAATGAACCGGGAATTTGGCGCATACCGTGAAGACGAAGGAGATATCCGGGCCTTTTTGAAAACATACATGCGGGGGGCAGCCGGCCGCTTAAAAAAGGGAAAAGTATGCTTGTACACCAATACGCCGGATGAACATTTCATCATCGATACCCATCCTGTATATCCCAATGTGGCCATAGCCGCAGGATTTTCAGGACACGGCTTTAAATTTGCAAGCAGTGTCGGAGAGATGCTCAGCCAAATGGTGTTAAAAGAAAATGCCGAAAGCCCATTGCCGCTTTTTTCAATTAACCGGGCGGCTCTTGCATGATCATCATCGCAGCGTACACAGCCGGACAGAAAAAAATAGTTTTTTTCATGAAGGAGGAAAAATGTTTTTATCGTATCCGATTTTATCCGCTTTACTTGGAATGCTTGTAGCACAAATCATAAAAGTGCCCATTCATTTCATCACATCAGGGAAATTTGACTGGAGAATGGCGTTCAGTACAGGCGGAATGCCCAGTTCGCATACCTCGATGGTCATTGCCCTTACAACGGCGATCGGGCTGACTTCCGGATTCGGTTCCAATGCCTTTGCCATCAGCATCGTGTTTTCATCCATTGTCATTTACGATGCCACCGGTGTGCGCAGGCAGGCCGGCTTCCATGCAGAAGTGCTGAACCGCCTGCTCGCCGACTTTAACCGCCTCATGGAGACAATGAAAGATCCGGAGACAACAAATGCGGAATCCCGGCAGAAACTGAAAGAACTTTTAGGGCATAAACCGGCAGAAGTATTTTTCGGGATCATTACGGGCATCCTCA
The DNA here is from genome assembly GCF_943193165.1 of Weizmannia agrestimuris. NCBI lineage: Bacteria > Bacillati > Bacillota > Bacilli > Caryophanales > Bacillaceae > Heyndrickxia > Weizmannia agrestimuris. Next base: position 5,640 of record NZ_CALPDC010000055.1, on the reverse strand, counting down.
CTGCCGTGTTGGCATTCATATTTTATCCGTTTTAAAATCGCAAAAAAAGAAAGGCGGCGAAAAGAGACAACGCCATTAAAAAAGTGATTTTGTATTACCGTGCATACAACATATAGAATGCAAAAAGACGTTGAAACACAAATAGCAGGAGTGTGTCAACGTCTTTTTTATTTTTGCAGTGCTTTTTCAGTGGCTTCAAAGAGACAACGCCGCCTTTTAAATTGGGCTTGGAAAGGATGCCAAACATGATTTTAGGAAAAGCTCTGCGCACCTTCAACATGCGGATGGCCGGGGCCGGATGCGTCAATAAACGTTATCCCCGCAGCAGCGATTCCGTCCCGTCGATATAGATGTCTGTGCCGCTGATATGGCTGGAATCGTCCGATGCAAGGAACAAAACAAGATCGGCAACTTCTTCCGGTTTTCCCGGCCTTCCGGAAAGCGGCTGGTCGCCTTCAGGAAATTCAATCGGAATTTGCACCTTTTCCAGTTCTTCCGTACGGTTCGTATTTTGCTCAATTTTTGTTTCAATCGCTCCCGGGCAAACGGCATTGACCCGGATTTTATAGCGGGCAAGTTCCAAAGCTGCCATTTTCATAAACGCTACCTGCCCGGCTTTTGAACTGCTGTAAGCGGACATGCCGATGTTCGAAAAAATGCGGTTGCCGTTGATCGAGCTCGTGATGATGATACTGCCGCCCCTATTTTTCATATGCGGGATGGCATATTTTGTGAGGAGAAAAGTCCCTTTTAAATTGGTCGACAACGTTTTTTCCCAGTCATCCGGGGTCAAGTCTTCAATCGGTGCCACGGTCCCGTTAATGCCGGCATTCGAGAATACGATATCAAGCCGGTCCCATTCCCTGACTGTCTTGTCAACAGCCGTTTTCACCTGTTCCGGATCAGTGACATCGACTTCCAAAGCCATCGCTTCCCCGCCATTTTGTTCAATCCGTCTTTTGACCTCATCCGCCCGTTTCTGTTCAATATCCATTACGCAAACTTTTGCGCCTTCTGCAGCAAGTTTCAAGGCGGACGCTTCCCCGATGCCGGAACCGCCGCCGGTTATAATCGCTACTTTATCTTTCAATCTCATCTTCACTTACTCCTCTCCGATGGAATACGACAGTAGTTTACCCGTTCTTCAACTGTTTGTAACAGACAGGCTCGAAAAGAGAAGCCGGGCTTTGCCGGAAAAGCATGACGAAGGGGTCAAAATGGAAGAAGGGGAACATTCGATTGGGTGTTTTCCTAGGCCAAATGGTATGCGCTGCTGTTTAGGGTAAGGCATTGGCGTTCGGAAAAACGGCCGTTTCCATGCACCGGAACAATGCCGGTTCTTTGTTTTTCTCCTCTTTTCCATGTAAGATAAAAATAGAATATTTTTCTAGACAGATTGGTTTAAAAGGGGGTTGGATGATATGATCGGAAATGTCGCCGTTGTCATTCCGGCACTGAATCCGGAAGCGCAGCTCGTCCATTATGCCGATCGCCTGCTCGCAAAAGGAGCGGCGCGGATTATTGTCGTGGACGATGGAAGCAGTCCGGCATGTGCGCCGATTTTTCAGATGCTGTCGCAAAAAGAGAGATGCACCGTGCTCCATCATCCGGCGAACCGCGGGAAGGGGCGTGCGCTGAAAACAGCTTTTGCCCATATTTTGGCGCATCACGGCAGCCTTTCCGGTGTGGTCACAGCAGATTGTGACGGCCAGCACAGTCCGGAAGATGTTGAAAAAATGGCAGCAAGCCTCCGGCAAAATCCGCATAGCATCATTCTTGGCGCACGCGATTTCAGCCTGGAGCATGTGCCGCCCAAAAGCCGGTTCGGCAATCGTTTGACAAGCTTTCTCTTTAAAGCCCTGTACGGCGCAGAGATCGGCGATACGCAGACAGGCTTGCGCGGCATCCCGAAGCAGGAGCTCGGCTGGCTGCTGGCGCTGAAAGGCGAACGGTTTGAGTATGAAATGAACATGCTCATTTATGCGAGAAAAATGAACGTAAAAATCCGGGAAGTGCCGATCCGCACCATTTATTTTAACCGCAACGAAGGTACCCATTACCGGCCGGTTAAAGATTCGTTGAAAATCTTCCGTAAAATCATATCCGGGCTTTTTTATTATGCTTTTCCCGCACTGATCTTTTTAATCGCAGATATACTCAGTTTCTCGCTTTTATACCGGTATGTCCTGGCAGGGATTCCGCATGTATGGAAAGTGCTCGCGGCCACTGCTGCCTCACAGGTGGTTGCCTTTGCCGTCTTTCTTATGGTCAAATACAGGCTTTTAAAATGGAAACGATTTTTAGTCCGGTACTTGATGGCATGCCTGTTGTTCATCGTGGTCTCTTTCTTATTCATCGAAGCCGGATCCGGTCTGCTTCAATTTGATCCCGTGCTGGCAAAAACGATTGCAAGCCTTTTTCTTGCCCTTTTCTTCTACCAGCTCCAGCTTCATTGGGGGATTTTTTCCGGCTATCCGGAATATGGGCAACTGGCAGGGGAGAGGCGCCATGGCTAAAGGTTACGGACTATTTTTTAAATCAGTGCGCCAACTTGTACGTTTCGTTTATCCGTCCTACAAAGCGCAAATTTCCGGGGAAATTGCCGGACCGGCTGTTTATGTTTCACATCATCGCAATTTATTCGGCCCGTTTGTTACATTGCTTTGGTATCCGGAATTTATCCGCACCTGGATTTTGCACGTTTTTCTTGACCGAAAATCTTGCAGCAGGCAATACGCCGATTACACGTTCACAAAAAGATTCGGCTTGCCGCGGGCTTTGGCGAACCCGGCCGCCTTTTTTCTGTCATTCGGAATCACGAAGCTGCTGAAATCCGGGAGAGGCATTCCCGTTTTCCGGAGCTCGCGCAAAATCATCCGGACGTTTCAGGAAAGCGTCGAAGCATTAAAGAACGGGGAGAGCATCGCCATTTATCCCGATATTGACTACACAGACAACGCGGCGGGTGTAAAAGGGATGTACGAGGGTTTCCTGTATTTGGAAAAATATTTTTACAAAGCAACCGGCCGCCACGTCCAGTTTGTCCCTTTGTACGCCAGCAAGACGAAACGATTGCTTGTTACAGGCACGCCGGTTTTTTTCCGGGAAGGGGAAGATTTCCGGACGGAGAAGGAAGTGGTATATGAAAAATTGCACAAGGCATTGAACCGGCTCGCAGCGCAGTACGGCGAATAGCAGGCAAAAAAACGGCAGGGGCATGCTCCGCCGTTTTTTACTGCAAAATGAATTCTGTTCCGTCGCTATAGATGCCTTCCGTTTCGGCTTTGGTCCTAAAGCCGGGCCAGCCCCCAATATCAAAAACTTTCAAAAACAACGAATTCAAGCCTTTGCCTAAAGCTTTTGCGGGATGGTTCCGATACCTAATAAGTGAGAATGTACAACGAAGGGGAGACAGCATTGAAAAAGCAAAAGAAATTCATTCCGCTCACCGTCAAATGGGGCGGCCTGATTTGCGCCGCCATTTTGATATCCATTTTGGCGACGGTCGGACTGGAATATGCCACCACAAGCCATCTGTTAAAAACGAAAAACCGCGGCGTCAACCAAATGGTCGCAAATGAAGCGGCATCGCAGGTCGAAGCAGGGCTTGCAAAATACGAAACGTCACTTGACGAGCTGGCCGGCCTTGTCGAAACGGATCTCCAGCGGAAAAACAAGATGCAGGACATTGAAGCTGAAATCAAATCGGTCCAGACACGGAATAAGCAACTCGCTTCCGCTTATTATATGGATTTCCAGACCGGGAAACTCCATATTTCCCCGTATGCAAAACTTAATCTGGATGTGCGCAATACGAATACATACCGCTATTTGCAGAAAAAGCCGCAACTTCAGTGGATGGATATTTATAAAGACAAGGTGACAGGCGCCATTATGACGTCTGTTGTCGCGCCGGTTTTTTCCGGCGGGAGGATGGCCGGCGCCGTCGGATATGACATCAATTTATCCGAAATGGGCAAGATCCGGGCAGACATCGAACACGATTCAAACAACAAACTTGCGATTTTTGATGCGAAGGGCGTGATCGTGACGTCGTTTTTAAAAAACGGCGACGGGAAAAATGCCAGGCCGGCAAACAGCGGAAAAGTAGAAGGGGTAAAAGATATTGAAAGCAGCACCCGACTCGAAAAAGATTTCGCTTTTGCCGAAAAAATTTATAGCCAAAAGACGGCGGCCGCAACTTTTCACTGGAACGGGGCAGGGTATGATGTCTATGCCACAACGATCCCGAAAACCGGCTGGAAAGTAGCCTCGTTTAACCCGCAGTCCGAGTTCAGCGCCCAGATTGGCAAAATAAAGAAGATGGGCCTTCTTTCAATCGGGATCGGGCTTTTAATCGGCATTGTCTTTGCTGTGTTGATTGCCGGCCGGCTCGTGAAGATTATCAAAAACTTGCAGCAAGTCCTGGCCAAAACGGCGGAAGGGGATCTGGTTACAGCGTTTGCGTTCCGCTCCAATGATGAGATCGGGGAACTGGCCAAAAGTTACAACGCCATGCTTCACAATATGCGCAGCCTGATTGCAAAAGTGAGGGACAGTGTCGACGCCGTGAACAAGTCCACTGCCGGCCTTCGTACGGTGACAAAAGAAAATGAAGCGGCTGTGACGGATGTTTCTAAGGCGGTGGAAGATATCGCGGCAGGCGCAGCCAACCAGTCCGATCATATTGAAACCGGATCAAATGCAATGCGCGATTTGGGCGGCGAAATCGAAAAACTCGCCGCACAATCGCAGGTCATTGAAAGCGCGGTGGATCAAGCAGAAACAGAGATCAAATCCGGTACGAAACAGGTCGATAATCTCGAAGCCTCTTATCAAAAACTGGAACAGGCTTTTGAAAGAGTCACATCGATGATGGCCGGGCTGAATGAAAAATCGAAATCAATCGCACAAGTCGCGGATGTGATCACGCAAATCGCAGAACAGACGAATCTATTGTCATTAAATGCCTCGATTGAAGCGGCGCGCGCCGGTGAAAACGGGAAAGGATTTGCCGTAGTGGCCAATGAAGTGCGCAGTCTGGCCGAGCAGTCGAAACAGTCGGCAAAAGATATCCGGGCAACGATTGCGGACGTGCTCCAAGACATGAAAGAACTGGTGGACGTCGTGGGGGAAACAAATGAAATCAGCACCGGGCAGAAAAAAGCGGTCAACTCCGTGAGCACTTCGATTGCCGTTTTGGCCGAAGGATTGGAGAAGATGCTCAGCTCAATTAAACAGGAAGCTGAATCGATCCGCTCGATCGGGGAGCAAAAAGATGCCGTTGTCCAAATGATTGAAGACCTGTCCGCCGTTTCCCAGCAAACTGCCGCCGCTTCAGAAGAAATTTCATCTTCCATGGAAGAACAAGCCGCCTCAGCCGGCGAACTCTCCCGCTACACAGAAAAACTGTTCACCCTCACGGAGGAACTGGAGAGGGAGATTGGGGAGTTTACAATTAAAAAATGATACAGGAGGGGAGTGAAAGCCGTGCTTGCACTCCCTGATTTTTGCCTGCTGCATCCAGATGAATAAAATACATTACGGGAATAACAGACGGTTTTTGTATGTGTAAAATTTTACTCGAAGGGGCAAATGAGTGGAAAAAAATGGGAAGACACTCTATCATCTAAATGTACA
>NZ_CALPDC010000054.1:0-18310 GCF_943193165.1 Weizmannia agrestimuris | reverse complement strand
AAAATTTTCTAAATGTGGATAAGTCATTTTATCATAAAACATCTAAAAATTGATGAATTTACTCTTCAGAACTGTTTTTATAGGGGTTGAGTTGACAGGATTGATGTATAATTTATGTTTGGTTATCTTCTTGAAGTTCCTTCCCTTATCCATCCACCCTCGGCTGATCTTTATGAGTGCCTGGTTTGTATGTTGCATTAAAGACCATATCTAACAACCACTTTTTGAAAGACTGATTATTTTTGTTTCGTTTGTCGCTTTCAAAAGCTTCATATAGCTCCATGCCTGTTGAGATTGTGTTCATAATAGCCTCTATCGTAGCACGATCACTTTCGTCACGTGCATTTTGAGCATCGGAGTACTTCATAGCGTTTTGATATGCTTCGTCCCGGCTAACGATATCTGGCAAATCTGCAACTTGACGTCTGATTCTATCTTCATCTGTCCAATCACAGTCACCCCATATATCATGGAAAGTTTCAAGTATATGCGTTAATGTATCCAGTTCCGGTACGGGGATACCCACATCTGTGCTTACTGGTATTGGGTCAATTTCTGCATTTTCGTCCGCAAGAGAAATCGACATAGTTTCCTGTGCAACTACGCGGTAGCTTTCTAGATCGACACTTTCCAAAATGCCCTCTGCTAAGTCGTCTCCATTGTTTGGTCTCGGTAGTTTATTTACAAGAAGATTTAAAAATATGGATAACTTCTCCCAATCCACAGAGCCGTATGGCAATATAGCGGATAGGAAGTTATAAGTGCAGACAAAGGTCTTAGCACTGCTTTTGAATAAGATCTGCTCCTCCATTTCTAGGTCTTTATAATTTTCTACACAAGTATCAAGAATTGGGTCGAGTTTTTCTCTCTCAGCGTTATTTAAATATAATTCTACAAAGGTATCGACTTGCTGTTTCGTATAAACTTGTAAAGGCTCCATTTCATCGATCAAATCATTTAATTTGTTTGCGTCTGTTTCACCAGAAAGAATAGTAGTCTTATAATACCTTTCAAATGCCTTTTTAATGTCTTCTGGATTATTCGCAAAGTCTAAAATAAATGTATCGTTCTTACCGTTATAGCAACGATTAAGCCTAGACAGTGTCTGTACAGCTTTGATATCGGCAAGTTTTTTGTCTACATACATGGTATGTAACAGTGGTTCATCATAACCTGTCTGGAATTTATCAGCAACAATCAAAAAGCGATAAGGATCTTTTTTGAATGTTTTTTCTATTTTTGCACTCGGAAAACCATTGAGTGTTGCTTCGTTTACCGTTTGACCTTCCCAAACGACATCTCCAGAAAATGCGACTATAGCCTTGTATTGACTTTTGCGCTCTTTTAAAGAACGGTTTATTGCGTGGTAGTATTCGATAGCTCGTTTAATTTCACTGGTGACAACCATAGCTCTGGCTTGCCCGCCGATTTTCATTTGTACATCCGTGTGGAAATGTTCCACCATGATATTTGCCTTTTCTTGGATAGCATATTCATTCGTTTCAACGAAATACTTAAGGCGGCTTTGCGCACGTTTTTTATCGAAAAGCGGATCGTCCTCTATAGTTTTGATAATATGTATTTTAAATTCATATATCAAATTGACATTTTTCGATTTGACGCATATGATATATCATATCGAAGTTTTTAGATTTGGGGTGATGTTATGGACTACTACTTGGAGAACACGAAAGTGTTTAAAGCGTTGGGAGAACCCAAAAGAGCAATGATTGTAGATATGCTTTCCTGCGGGGAACTTTGTGCCTGCAATATTCTGGAGAAATTTGAAATGTCCCAATCCACACTTTCTCATCACATGAAAATCCTGTGTGAATGTGGGATTGTAAAAGCGCGAGAAGAAGGTAAATGGACGTACTATTCGCTGGATGATGAAACCATCAGTAAAACAAAACAGTTTTTCTGTGCTATCACTTCCAACAAGGAAAACTGTATTTGCAGAGATAACTCAAACTATTGTAAGGAGTGTAATGAAAATGAGTAAATGTTGTTGTTCTTCCGATAACTGTTGCCAGCCGCAGCCGAAAAAACCGATCAACATAGATTTTCTGTATCTGGATACGACCGTTTGCGGTAGATGCCAGGACACAGAAAAAGCACTGGATGAAGCAGTTTCCAGCGTGGCCGTGGTGCTTAATGCGGCGGGATATGAAGTTAAGGTAAATAAAGTAAATATTGCAACGAAGGAGTTGGCGATAAAGTATCAGTTTATCAGTTCGCCGACTATCCGCGTGAATGGAAATGACATCGCAGTAGAACTTAGAGAATCACTTTGTGAGGATTGTGGAACCCTTTGCGGAGATAATGTTGACTGCCGTGTGTGGGTATATAACGGTGTCGAGTATACTTCACCTTCAAAAGAATTGATTGTAGATGCCATCCTGCGCGAGGTATACAACACTGAGAAACGTGAGTCAAAGAACGAAGTCTATCAGCTTCCTGAGAATCTTGACACATATTTTAAAGCCAAGGCGCACAAGGATGAAGCTGAACTTCAAAAAAAAGGCGGTAATACGCTATGAGCAAAGAGAAAACACAAGGAATCGGTTTCTTCGAAAAATACTTAACGGTTTGGGTCCTTCTTTGCATGGCGGTAGGTGTCCTGATCGGAAAGTTTTTGCCCGGAATCCCGGCATTTTTGGGACGTTTTGAATACGCGAACGTATCAATACCTATGGCGATTCTAATCTGGCTTATGATATATCCGATGATGCTGAAGGTGGATTTTCAAAGCATTAAAAATGTTGGGAAAAATCCTAAGGGGCTTTTTGTTACATGGATAACCAACTGGCTGATAAAGCCTTTTACCATGTTCGGCATCGCGTGGCTGTTTTTCTTCGTCATTTTCAAGGCCTTTATCCCCTCAGACCTTGCGAAAGACTATCTTGCGGGCGCAATACTTCTCGGAGCGGCACCGTGTACAGCAATGGTATTTGTATGGAGTTATTTGACCCGTGGCAACGCGGCTTATACCGTTGTGCAGGTGGCAACAAATGATATTATCATCCTCTTCGCTTTCACACCCATAGTTGCGTTTCTTCTGGGTGTTGGCGGTGTCACCATACCTTGGGACACTCTTATTTTGTCCGTAGTATTGTTTGTTGTTATCCCGCTGGCCGGCGGAATAATCACCCGTAATACCATCACAAAAAAGCGTGGTCCCGAGTATTTTGAAAAGAGTTTCATACCGAAGTTAGGAAATATCACGACCATAGGTCTATTGCTGACATTAATAATAATCTTTTCATTCCAGGGCGATGTAATTCTGAATAATCCACTGCATATTGTTTTGATTGCCATACCGTTGATTCTTCAGACTTTCCTAGTCTTTTTCATTGCATACCTGGCAAGCAAGGCTATAAAACTGCCCCATGAGATAGCAGCGCCTGCCGGTATGATTGGTGCCTCAAACTTTTTTGAACTGGCAGTTGCCGTCGCGATTTCATTATTTGGAACACAAAGTCCGGCTGCACTTGCCACCATTGTAGGGGTTCTGACGGAAGTACCTGTTATGTTGATATTAGTGAAGATAGCGAATAATACAAGGCACTGGTTCCCTGCGGAAAGGAGTGTTTAATATGAAGAGTAAAGAATATTTTGACCGAATATCAAACGAGTGGGATGAAATAAGACAATCTTTTTTCTCCGACAGTATCCGGGAGAAAATGTGCGAGGCTGCACAGGCAAAAGAAGGTTTGACTGCTGTTGATGTCGGCGCAGGTACCGGCTTTGTAACGCAGGAACTGCTTAACAGAAAGCTTCGCGTAGTAGCAATCGACCAGTCGCAGGAAATGCTTGATGTATTAAAGCAGAAATACAGTTCTGTCGGTGAGATCGTCTGCTTACAGGCGGATGCATATTCGCTTCCTCTGGAAAGTGACAGCGTCGATTATGTGATGGCAAATATGTTCTTGCATCATGTTGAAAATCCGGGTCAGGCGATTTCAGAGATGACACGCATACTGAAGCCCGGTGGTAAATTAGTGATTGCTGATCTGGACCGGCATGATTATGAGTTTTTACGCAAAGAACAGTTTGATGTCTGGCTTGGCTTTGAACGCTCGGATATCAGAAAATGGTTTACCGAAGCGAACTTGTCCAATATAAAAATTGAAGACTTGAATGAACAATGCTGCTGCGATTCCTGTGAATCCTGCAGTAGTGCCGCAATTAACATCTTTATTGCTTCAGCTGAAAAATCATCTATATAAAAGGAGTTGTTCTTCATGAAAAAAATGAAAATATTTGAACCTGCGATGTGCTGCCCAACCGGACTCTGTGGCGTGGGAGTAGACCCTGAACTTTTGCGTATCTCTACAGTGCTTGATACGTTAAAAAAACATGGTGTAATTGTTGATCGCTTCAACCTTAACAGTGCACCTGCTGAATTTATCAAAAATAAGACCATCAATGCCTATATCAATGAAAAAGGAACAGAGGGATTACCGGTAGTTATGGTTGATGATGAGATTGTTATTACTGGCCGCTACCCTACCAATGAAGAGTTCACCAAGCTGCTTGATCTTCCCGGAGATGTGTTGGGAGTGAAGAGCACGTCCGTCAAGGTGAAGGTTTCTAAGAAAAATTCTGGGGGATGTAATTGTAAGGGAGGTTGCTGTTAAGTGAATAAATTCGATCCGCAAAACATCCATTTAACGAAATATCTTTTCTATACCGGCAAGGGTGGCGTTGGTAAAACCAGCGTCGCCTGTGCCACCGCCGTTTCTCTCGCAGACAAAGGCAAACGTGTGCTGCTCATCAGTACCGACCCGGCTTCCAACCTCCAAGACGTGTTCTCGATTGAATTGAGCAACAAAGGTACGCCTATCCCCGGTGTGCCTAATCTATATGTGGCTAACCTCGACCCTATACAGGCCGCAGCTGAGTATCGGGAAAGCGTAATCGCGCCTTATCGGGGTAAGTTGCCAGCTTCTGTTATCGCAAATATAGAGGAGCAGCTTTCTGGCTCATGCACCATAGAAATAGCAGCATTCAACGAGTTCTCTAATTTCATAACAGACGAAAAGGTTCAGAAGGAGTACGATCATATTATTTTTGATACTGCTCCTACTGGCCATACCCTACGAATGCTTCAGCTTCCTTCTGCTTGGAGCAGGTTCATAAGTGAAAGCACGCATGGCGCATCCTGCCTCGGTCAACTATCAGGTTTAGAGAGCAAAAAATCGATTTATCAGCAAGCTGTGGAAACATTGTCGGATGGCAGTCAGACTACATTAATACTTGTTACCAGACCGGAAACTGCACCATTTAAAGAAGCTGAACGTGCTTCCAATGAATTGTTTGCGTTAGGTGTTAACAATCAGATGCTGGTTATCAATGGATTATTGATGGAGCATACAGACGCTCTATCAAACAGCCTTTACGAAAAACAGCAGGCAGCTATATCTAATATGCCGAAAGCCTTAAAGGCGTTTCCAATCTATATAGTACCTTTACGCTCGTATAATGTCACTGGTTTGGAAAATGTGCGTGCTTTACTTACTACCGACTATGTCCCTACTGAGCCGCGAAAATTGAATACTGACCATATTCCTTCGCTCAGCGATGTGATAGATGAATTAGCAGCAGAAGGCAAGCGCGTCATATTTACGATGGGTAAGGGCGGTGTAGGCAAGACCACCGTTGCGGCTGCTGTTGCGTTAGGACTTGCAAATCGAGGAAAGAAAGTCAACCTTACCACTACTGACCCGGCTGCGCATTTTAAATTTGTGATAGACGAAACAAGTGGTATATCTATGAGCCATATTGATGAAGCTAAGGAGCTTAAAAAGTATCAGCAAGAGGTGCTCTCCAAGGCACGCGCTTCTGGTATGAGCGACGAGGATATTGCCTATATCGAAGAAGATCTTCGCTCACCCTGTACACAGGAGATAGCTGTTTTCCGTGCATTTGCGGAATTAGTTGACATGGCAGACGATCAGGTTGTAGTTGTTGATACTGCTCCCACAGGTCATACCCTGCTCCTGTTGGAGTCCACAAAGAGTTATAATCACGAAATAGAACGTACTAAGGGCGAGATACCCGAATCGGTGGCGCGATTGTTGCCGCGGTTGAAATCAGACGAAACCGAGGTCATTATTGTAACCCTACCGGAAGCGACTCCCGTTTATGAGGCTCTCCGTCTTGAAGATGATTTAAAGCGCGCGGGTATCGCCGCTAAGTGGTGGGTGGTCAATCAGTCACTTTACGGCACGGATACGACAAATCCCATACTGATGGCTAAGGCAACTGGCGAAATAGAATGGCTCAACCGCATCAATGAACATGCAAATGGAAAGTTCGCACTGATTTCATGGAGTCCTGAAGATATCAAGGGTGAACGCTTATTGGCGCTGTAAGGAGAGTAAATGATAAAGGTTGCATTTATTTGTGTTCATAATTCATGTCGAAGCCAAATAGCTGAGGCATTGGGCAAACATTTAGCAGGAGATGTATTTGAAAGCTATTCTGCTGGCACAGAAACAAAACCCCAAATTAATCAGGATGCTGTGCGTCTAATGAAAGAGCTTTATGGTATAGATATGGAGAAAACCCAATATCCAAAGTTACTTGATGATATCCCGCAGGTAGATATTGTTATTACAATGGGATGCAATGTGGAATGCCCTTACCTTCCCTGCAAGCATAGAGAGGATTGGGGACTGGATGATCCTACGGGTAAGAGTGATGAGGAATTTAAAAAAGTTATTTCAATAATTGAAGCCCGAATAATTGAATTGAAGAAGAAACTGACATAAAATTAATTAATGCCAATTGCACATTCAGTGGTTGGCGTTATTGTTAATTGACATGTTTCCTCGTACGACGGTTTTTCAAAAATGGCCGAAAAACCCATTGACATGTTTCCACGTACAGATGGTTTCTAAAATGGCCAACAGACATCAATTCTATCAACTCGAGCCATGTGGAGTGTGTGGCGAATCTGGAGCTGAAATTGTGACCGCCAATTAAACATTTACGACACATCATAAACTTTTAGCCAACAGGCCCTGTTTTCGGGATCACTAAGATTCCCGAGTTCAGGGCTTTTTTCTGTCCAGCCGCTATCATTCCTGCATTATCTCGATGGTTTTTTCTCCGTCCCCCCTCCTATTTTTTACTTAGTTTTTATCTTGACAAACAAAATAATCCGGTATATCATTTAGTTTGTCAAAGGAAATAAAAACTAAACAAATAATTTTGGAGGTTTTAAAATGAAAAAAGATGAAATTCTGGATAAATTATTGGAAATTACGCACCAGCCATTTCTCATCTTTGTAAATGCAGTAGAAGAAAAAACAGATAATGCTTTTGAAACGCTGAAGCTGTTGGCAGCGGAAGAAAATGTGACAGCGGGCCGCATTTCTGAAGTGCTTGATATTAAGCCGTCAAGTGTAACGCAAATTATCAAGAAACTTGAAGAAGCCGGCACTGCCCGGCGTGAAAAATCCGAACAAGATTCCCGTGTAACGATTGTAAAAATGACGGATAAAGGCCGTGAAAGCTTAAAAGAGCGCAGTTCAATTTCAACTACACTAAAAGATGTCCTCTTCCAGGGGTTTGCAGAGGATGAGCTTGAAATGTTGGATCAATATCTTGAACGCATGGTTTCCAATATTTCAAGCGAAGCATTTCATGATAAGCTCCACGAAGTCTTCAGCAATGATAAACGCTGGGAACTTTTTGGGAAAATGAGTGCCCGTTTCGGCCGTGCACGGGAACAAATGCTAGAGCGCAGCGGGTTTGGCGGCTTCGGCGGCCGCGGATTCATGGGCGGCGGATTCGATGGCTGGAAGAAAGGACGTGAAAGATAATGGAAAGTGGATTCAATGGTTCAGTCCGTAAAGATCAAACCAAATTTTCAATTGGACAATTTATGAAACTCATCAAAACGACGCAACCGAAATATCTTTTGCTGGCAATGGGTGTCTTATTGCTGGTTGTTTCATCCGGTATACAAATTTATGTGCCAAAATTAGCGTCATCCCTTGTCAATCATTTTTCAAAAGGAATTGACTATGGGTTATTAGGGAAAGTCGTAGCACTATTTGTCACTTCAGCCATTGTTTCTGCAGTTGGCGGAACAGTTTTGGGGATTTTTGGAGAAAATGTAATCCAAAACTTGCGGAAAAGCTTGTGGCAAAAGTTAACCACTTTGAAAGTGAGCTATTTTGACACTGTCAAGGCTGGTGAAATTTCAAGCCGTCTGGTAAATGATACAGCGCAAGTCAAACAATTGCTGGCTGTAACATTCCCGCAAACATTAGCGAGCATTATTACAGTTATTGGGACAGTATACATGATGTTCAAGATGGACTGGCACATGACTGCAGCCATGATTGTAGCGGTGCCGGTCGTCGTGATCCTCATGATACCAATCATGGCATTTGGAACGAAAATAGGACATATCCGTCAAGAGGCAATGGCTCAATTTAATGGGATTGCGAGTGAAACATTAAGTGAAATCCGATTGGTAAAAACTTCAAATGCAGAAAAGCAAGCACAAGTTCGTGCCAATAAAGAAATAAATAAATTGTTTAAAGTTGGAAAAAAAGAAGCGGTCTTTGATGCAACGATGCAACCCATCATGATGATGGTATTTATGAGTATGGTGTTTGGGCTTCTTGCTTATGGGATGCACCGGATTGCAATTGGTGAAATGCAAATCGGCATATTAATGAGCTTCTTGATGTATTTGTTTAACTTGATTGGGGCCATGCCGGTCATTGCAACCCTATTTTCAGAAATGGCAAAGGCTGCCGGTTCAACGCGCCGTGTACAAGAATTGCTTGCTGAAAAGCCGGAAGATTTTACGAAAGGCATTGAATTGGATTTGGCTGGTAAAACCTTATCAGTGGAACATGTGGATTTTGCCTACGAAGATGCGCCGGATGAACCCATTCTGAAAGATGTATCCTTTACGGCAAATCCAAATGAAATCATTGCTTTTGCAGGTCCTTCCGGCGGTGGCAAATCGACAATCTTTAGTTTGCTTGAACGTTTCTATGCACCTACAAGCGGATCAATCAAATTTGGAGATGTGAAGATTGAAGAGATCAATTTAACAAATTACCGCAGCCAAATCGGATACGTTTCACAGGATTCTGCGATTATGGCCGGTACAATCCGTGACAATTTGACTTACGGATTAGATGGTACATTTACGGATGAACAACTTTGGAACGTTTTAGATTTAGCCTTTGCACGCAAATTTGTTGAAGAAATGCCTGACAAGCTTGAAACAGAAGTGGGGGAACGCGGCGTGAAAATCTCCGGCGGCCAGCGTCAGCGTATTGCCATTGCCCGGGCCTTCTTGCGCAACCCCAAGATTTTAATGCTGGATGAAGCCACTGCCAGTCTTGATAGTGAGTCAGAGATGAAAGTCCAAGAAGCCTTAACAAACTTGATGAAAGGTCGTACGACTTTAGTCATCGCCCACCGCTTGGCAACCATTGTGGACAGCGATAAGATTTACTTTATTGAAAAAGGTCAAGTCACAGGATCAGGTACACATGATGAATTGGTACGTACGCATGAAACGTATGCAAAATACGTGGCTGAACAATTTAAGGTAGACACACCGGCTATGTAAAGAAGTATTCACGATACAGTGTAACCTGAATCCGTGACGAAAATATAACAAACGCCGTTAATAGGTAGATTCCCAAGAGTAAGGATATAGTGGTGTCCGACTATTCGATAAATGCACTTTTAGTGATTCAGTATGTAAAAATTTCCCTAGATCACCTGAATGTGGAATGAATTTAATTTGTCTGATATACCAATTATACTAAATTTTATGCGATTTGTTTGCCTTTAAGCGGAAATTTCGTCACGGATTCAGGTGATCATACTATTTGGTTGGCTCATTTTCCAACCATTTGGATGGAGACCAAATGGCTTCTTCCCGGTAAGATAATAAGAAAAAACAGGGAGAGATCATCGTGTCAGCAGCGTTTGTTCACGGGTTTATTTTAGCTTTGGGGCTTATCTTGCCGCTCGGGGGGCAAAATGTATTTGTCTTTAACCAAGGGGCCGTCCAGCCTTCCTTTTTGAAAGCATTGCCTGCCATTATTACCGCCTCTGTTTGCGATATGGTTTTAATTGCTTTGGCTGTTTTTGGTGTTTCTGTTGTTGTATTGGAATTTGTTTGGCTAAAAGCAGTATTTATGTCCGCGGGGATTTGCTTTCTAGTTTATATGGGCATTGCGACATGGAGGAGCAAACCGGCAGTTCAAAATGGAGATGGCTTATTCAATGCGAAAAAACAAATCCTTTTTGCCGCATCGGTTTCCTTATTGAATCCTCATGCGATATTGGATACCATCGGGGTAATTGGAACAAGTTCTTTAAACTATGTAGGGGTGGAAAAAGCGGCTTTCTCCATTGCCTGTATGCTTGTTTCGTGGATCTGGTTCACAGGATTGGCGATTGCGGGAAGAGGGATTGGGAGATTAGGCCAGTCAGGGAGATTTTTACGCTTCATAAACAAAGTTTCTGCAGTCATCATGTGGGGGATGGCGGTTTATATTGTTCAATCATTGGTTTAAGGCGGCGTTGCTGTAAAACGGCATGGTTTTTTCCATCCCCAGGTGTGGCTTTCACGATCGCCCGCTTTGATTTGACAACATTCAAAAATAATATCCCGTTTGATAAAAAGGACCGAACCATGTTATAAGTGTAAAAGAGGTTAAAATTTTTTTGTGTTGGACGTTTGGCCCGGTACCAGACAGGGGAGGTTATGATTTTTATTATGAAAGAAAATTTTTGGCGTGATTTACCACGGCCATTTTTTATACTGGCACCAATGGAAGATGTGACAGATGTTGTCTTTCGCCATGTTGTAAGTAAAGCGGGCAGGCCGGATGTGTTTTTTACAGAGTTTACAAACACGGAAAGTTATTGCCACCCCGAGGGGAACCAAAGTGTGCGCGGCCGCTTGGCGTTTACGGCGGATGAGCAGCCGATTGTGGCCCATATATGGGGGGACAAGCCCGAATATTTCCGGCAAATGAGTATGGGTATGGCAAAACTCGGGTTCAGCGGTGTTGATATCAATATGGGCTGCCCTGTGCCGAATGTGGCAACAAAAGGGAAGGGAAGCGGTCTGATCCGCCGTCCGGATGTTGCTGCTGAACTTATCCAAGCCGCAAAAGCAGGCGGATTACCTGTGAGTGTAAAGACGAGGCTTGGTTATACGTATGTGGAGGAATGGTGGGACTGGCTTACGCACATATTGAAACAGGACATCGTGAACCTTTCCATCCATTTGCGGACAAGAAAGGAAATGAGCAAAGTGGACGCCCATTGGGAACTCATTCCGGAGATCAAAAAACTGCGTGATGAGGTGGCACCGGATACCCTTTTGACCATTAATGGGGATATCCCTGACCGCCAAACCGGCCTTAGATTAGCCCGCCAGTACGGTGTCGATGGGATTATGATCGGGCGCGGCATTTTTAAAAATCCGTTTGCCTTTGAAAAAGAGCCGAAAGAGCACAACAGCAAGGAATTGCTTGATCTTTTAAGACTGCATCTGGATCTCTTTGACAAATATTCAACAGAACTGGAGCCGCGCCCGTTTCCACCGCTTCGCCGCTTTTTTAAGATTTATGTCAAAGGCTTCCGGGGAGCGAGCGAGTTGCGAAACCAACTAATGAGCACAGATTCAACAGATGAAGTGCGCACCTTGCTTGATCACTTTGAAACAAAACAGATGGAGGGGGAAACGGTATAGCATTCCCCTTGAATACCCCCGATACAAAAACAGCCCGGTTTTTATATCCTTTTCATCGCAATAGATGCGCGGCTGTGCCAAACGGCAGGAAAGCCCCGGAGGCCAATACACCCGGCTCTTTCCATCTGCCGCGGCACCCGCACCGGCATATGATTCAGCCGTTGAAACGGCTCCCGCAGAAAAGAAACCCATCGTTCCGGGTTTTCAGCCGTTTTGGCGGATCAGAAATCCCTGCTGCCCCTTATGCAGTTGAAATGCCTGAAACTTTTTCCGCTGCCGCCCGTATAAAAAAATAACAATGATAAGGAGGGGGAAGCGCCATGTCTGAGAAAGGGTGCGTGAAGTGCGGGTCTAAGCATGCGGGGAAAAAAGAAGTGGCAATGACGGGGACAGGCCTGTCAAAATTATTTGATGTCCAGACCAATACGTTCATTGTCGTGTATTGCAAAAACTGCGGTTATTCGGAGTTCTATCATAAACAAACTTCCACCGCCTCTAATATTCTGGACTTATTCTTCGGGGGCTAAATCCGGGGAGGTGCTTATAATTGGAAACGAAGCTGATTATCATACGGGGAAACTCCGGAAGCGGAAAAACAACGATCGCCAAAAGGCTTCAAAGCCATTTGGGGCCGGGAACGCTTCTTGTCTCACAAGATACTGTCCGGCGTGAAATGTTAAAGGTGCCGGACAAAGAAGGAAACCTCTCTATTGAGCTCATTCGCCAAATTGCGGAATATGGCAAAGGAAAATGCAGATTTGTGATTGTCGAAGGCATTTTAAACAAAAACCGTTACGGGGAAATGTTGTCCCGTTTAATGAAATTCTACCATCCAAAGGCGTATATTTATTATTTTCGCTTAACGTTTTGGGAAACAGTCAGACGCCATAATATGCGTTTGAAAAAAACGGAATTTGGAGAAGAAGCTTTGCGCGCCTGGTGGAATCCGAGAGACGAACTCGGGGTGAAAGGGGAAACCATGTTAACAAATGAAATGTCACAGGATGAAATCATAAAACTGATGGCGGATCAACTGGAAATTGATCTTTAATTTTGTATATCGGAATATGCTGCATGGGAAAAGCGAAAAGCCATATCTCTTGCCAGGAATTGAAATGAAGAAAACATGTTTAAAGGTGATGGAATGTATTCAGATATAAATGAACCTCGACAAACATTATCCAAAGATGCAATAAAGGTTTGGATCATACGTGAGACGCTGGAGGTCGGAGCAGGGGTTGTGGTTCTCGCCGTGTTGCTTTATCTCGACCATCGCTTTGCCTGGCCGGCATGGATCGGCTGGATATTATACGGTTTACTCGTGTTGGATATAGGCAGTATGATCTGGTCATGGATAAGTTCGTATTTTCGCTATAAAAATTGGCGTTACGATGTGAACGAAGAATTTTTACAAATGAAATTGGGTGTGCTGAACGAGAAACATTCTTTGGTTCCGATGACCAAAATCCAATCGGTTGCAACCGAACAAGGGCCCATTTTAAAGAAATACAGGCTCTGTTCCGTGACTGTGGACACCATGGGGACGTCCCATACCATTCCGGCTCTGCCTAAAGAGGAGGCCATTGCGTTAAGAAACCGAATTGCGCGTTATGCAAAAATCAGGGAGGTGAGGGACTGCTAAAATAAAATTATAAACATTTATAAATAACTATTGACTTATTACACATTTTCAATTAGCAAGGAGTGAAAGGATGATGTTTTTAACAAAAAAGATAAGACTTAAACCAGATGAATATCAAGAAAAACAATTATGGAAATCAGCAGGAACTGCTCGATGGGTATACAATTGGACACTTGATAGACAAAATGAAAATTATAAACAAGGAAATAAATTTTTATCTGATAATGTACTAAGAAAAGAAATTACACAGTTAAGGAAACAAGAGGATTTTAAATGGTTAAATGATGTATCGAATAACGTTGCTAAACAAGCTGTAAAAGATGCCTGCCAAGCATATAAAAGGTTTTTTAAAGGTGTAAGTAAATACCCTAAATTTAAATCAAGAAAGAAAAGTAAACCGTCATTCTATAATGATAATGTGAAATTAAAAGTTAAGAATTCCTTGGTTTTAATTGAAAAAGTTGGATGGGTTAAAACTTCAGAACAATTACCAATGAATGTAAAATATAATAATCCAAGAATAACTTTCGATGGGAAGTATTGGTATATATCTGTTGGAATGGAACAAGAAATTAATGAGATTGAATTAAACAGCCATGTTGTAGGCATTGATTTAGGTATTAAAGCATTAGCTATATGTTCTGACGGAAAAGTTTTTAAGAATATCAATAAAACAGTAGAAGTAAAGAAGATTGAGAAACGACTTCGGAGGTTGCAGAGAAGAGTTTCTCGAAAATATGAAATAAATAAGGAGGGAAGCCGTTTTGTCAAAACAAGCAACATTATAAAAACCGAAAAGCAAATACGATTCTTACACAGACGATTATCAAACATTCGAAGAAATCACCTTCATCAAACAACAAATGCAATCGTGAAAACCAAACCTTGCAAAGTTGTAATGGAGGACTTGAATGTAACTGGAATGATGAAAAATCGTCATTTATCAAAAGCAATAGCCAAACAAGGATTCTACGAATTTACTAGACAAATGGAATACAAATGTGAGAAATATGGTATTGAATTTGTCAAAGT
The DNA here is from genome assembly GCF_943193165.1 of Weizmannia agrestimuris. NCBI lineage: Bacteria > Bacillati > Bacillota > Bacilli > Caryophanales > Bacillaceae > Heyndrickxia > Weizmannia agrestimuris. Next base: position 3,881 of record NZ_CALPDC010000054.1, on the reverse strand, counting down.
CGACCGTTTCTTCCCGTCATCGAAAACTTGTTCATCATGTGGCAAGATGAAGCGTGACCTTAAACTTTCTGATAGAGTTTATCGATGTGAATGTGGAAATGAAATAGATAGAGACCTAAATGCGGCTATCAATTTAGCTAATTATGATAAATTAACTGCTTAACCACTTACAAGGTGCAGTTGATGTGTAGGAGTCGTTGTATCCGAATTTACGCCTTTGGAGTGTTATGACAAACGAAAGTAGCTTCGGCAAAATCGGACACGATGAAGAAGGAATTAAACAAATGCTTATAGGTTTTTATAAGTTTTTGGCAACGGTGGAGTCGTGAAGAAAAAACGGTACCATCCCCTTTTGATCTTGTTTCGTATCGGTGATTTTATAAAAAGCTATTTCATCCTTTTCATTATCTTATTTATCGTAAATGCCGGTTCCCGTTCTCCCGTGCTTACATATGGCAGATATTTGTTTTTGCTCTTTTTTGCAATCGTGATGGTATATCATTTTTTGAAATGGTACACACATAAATATGCACTGGATGAACGCTCCTTTCATCTGTATAAAGGCATATTCAACAAAACGGAACGGACGATTCCTTTTTCGAAAATCCAAAACATTAACCGCCATACATCCTTTTTTCACCGGATTTTTCATGTCACCTCTGTCAGCTTTGAAACGGGTATCTCCGGGGATGAAGCGGCCGTGTTATTTGAAGTGATCACCCGGAAAGAAGCGGAAAAAATCATTGACATCGTGCAGAATGATAAGCGTAAAACGTTTGAACTAAATGCGGAAGAAAAGGAACGGGTGGTCCATTTTAAACCGACGAGAAAAGATACGTTAAAAGCAAGTTTTACATCTTTAAGTCCGCTTGCCGTCATCCCGGTATTTTTTTCTTTTTATTCGAATGTGGACGATATTGTCGATATTGATAAAACGGCGAAAGGGATGCTCTCTTATATAATCGGTTCCTGGTGGATTGTATCGGGCATTGTCCTTTTTGTGGCCATCGCCGCGGTGGTTTTCGGCATGGCACGGACCTTTTTGAAGTATGGGAAATATGAGATCTCCTCTGATGAAGAGCGGATTTATATTACCAAAGGGGTAATTGAAGAGACGTCTTTTTTTATCGAAAAGCATAAAGTGCAGGCTGTTGAAGTGGAACAGTCTTTGTTGAAACGGTTGCTCGGGCTGGCGGAAGTCAAGCTGACGAGTGCAGGAAGGCTTGACTTTGAAGGAGAGAAACTTGAATTAAACTCGCTGTATCCTTTTTTGCCGGTTAAAAGGGCGTACGAAATCATCAACGAGATATTGCCGGACTATGAAGTGGCACAGGAGATGAGGCAGCTCCCCAAGAAATCTTTATGGGTCCGGCTGTTTGCCCCGAGCTGGATTTGGATCATCGCCACAGTCGTGTTATATTTTTGGAAACCGGAAATTTTCGGCTTGCGTGTTCCGTGGTGGCTTTTGTCCGCTTTTCTGTTCGTATCGATACTGGTCGCAAGATGGATCGGTTATTTACATACGAAATATGTATTGAATGACCGTTTTATTCAGTTGCAATCGGGCATTTTTACGACTTCTTTGTTCCTTTCCAAGCGGGAAAAAGTGATTGAAGTGCGCGTATCCCGGAACTTTTTTCAAAAATGGCTGGGCCTTGCTTCCATTGAAACGATCAATCGCGCAAAACCGATTCAATTTAACGGGGTAAAGGATGTTCCTGCCGAATTTGCCTGGATGTTTTACAAATGGTACATGGGGCGGGGAAAGGAAGTTAAAGTGGAATGACTGTTTTGGCCTTCATATGATCACGGTTTTCATGCAGTCCCGGCACATGCCGGGAGCAGAGGGGGGATCCGATTGACGATTATCCTTTGGACGGCCATTGTGATTTTATTCATCTTAAGTTTTGCAGGCATCATCTATCCCGTCATTCCATCTATTGTGATGCTGTGGGCCGGATTTGCAGTCTATCAGTTTTTCATTAATCCGCATGCATTGTCTGTCTGGTTTTGGATCAGCATGGTCATCCTAAGCATCGTTCTGATTGCTGCGGATATCATTGCAAACGGATATTTTGTAAAAAAATACGGCGGGTCCAAAATATCTGAAAGGGTTGCTGCGGTTGCGACAATTGTTGGCTCTTTTGTCATTCCGCCTTTTGGGATTATCCTTGTTCCGTTTGTTTGTGTATGTATAACGGAGATCCTGATGACGAAAAACCCCGTCCAGGCTGTAAAAGTGGGCGTTGCCACGATCATTGGATTTCTGAGCAGCAGCATCGCCAAAGTATTGATACAGATCGTCATGATCGTTTGGTTTAGTTTAGCCGTTGCTTTTTAACGGATTTCCCGTTTTCACGACAGCCGGTTGCATAATAGAAAAAAGCCCCGTTAACGGAGCTTTTTTCTATTATGCTTCAAGAAGATCGGCATCTTCCTGTTGATATATTTTTTTATCCATTTCACCGGTAATTTTGCCGGTTAAAATACCGGAAGTCATGGCGCCGCTGACATTTAATGCCGTCCGGCCCATGTCAATCAATGGTTCAACAGAGATCAGAAGGCCGACAATCGCGATCGGCAGGTTGAGCACTGACAATACAATCAGCGATGCGAAAGTGGCACCCCCGCCGACACCCGCTACGCCGAATGAGCTGACAACGACAACAAGGATCAGCGTAATGATGAAAGACGGGCTTGCCGGGTTGATGCCGGCAGATGGAGCAACCATGATGGCCAGCATTGCCGGATAAATACCGGCGCAACCGTTTTGCCCAATGGATAGGCCAAAGGAAGCCGAAAAATTGGCGATCCCTTCCGAAATGCCGAAACGTTTCGTTTGCGTTTCAATGTTGAGCGGCAGCGTACCAGCACTGGAACGGGAAGTAAAGGCAAAAGTGAGTGCAGGCAGCGCCTTTTGCACATATCGTACCGGGCTCAATTTTGCCAGGCTGATGAGCAGCAAATGAACCAGGAACATGACGATAATCGCTGTGTAAGAAGCCAGAACAAACTTTGCCAGTTTGACAATGGCGCCATAGTCGCTTGAGGCTGTGACTTTGGTGATCAATGCAAGTACGCCATAGGGTGTTAATCTTAAAATAAGGGTAACCACCCGCATCACGATCGTATACAAAGTATCAACGATTTTTGCAAAATGTTCCGCCTGTTCAGGTTGTTTGCGTTTTACCCCGAGATAGGCCATCCCCAATATAGCGGAGAAGATCACAACCGCGATCGTAGAAGTCGGGCGTGCGCCGGTTAAATCCGCAAACGGGTTATTCGGCAGAAATGAAACGATTTGTTGCGGAATGGTCATATCTTTTACGCTGGCGACGCTTGTTTTTAGTTCCGCATTTCGCGCGGCTTCAGCGGTCCCCTGCGTTAAGTGGATGCCATCCAGCCCGTACAGAAGCGCGGATCCGATTCCGAGCGCAGCGGCAATCGCAGTTGTACCAAGTAAAATGGCGAGTACAAGAAAGCTGATTTTTCCTATGTTTTTGGTTAATTTCAGCTTCGTAAAAGCCGCTAAAATGGAAATCGAGACAAGCGGCATGACGACCATCTGCAACAGCGAAACATAGCCGCTGCCGACAATATTCAGCCAGTCGATCGTATGGTTGGTCACATACGACGTGGTGCCGTACAAGAAATGCAGGATAATGCCAAATACGATACCAATGCCTAATGCCGAGAAAACGCGTTTTGAAAACGAAACATGTTTTCTTTGCATCGCATACAAACCGGCCAACAGGATGATAAAGACGGCCAGATTGATGATAATGTATAAAATGTTCAATTTTCCCCCTCCTCGTATAATAAGTTTAAATCCAAAGTGGATGTCAATTTCCAGTTCATTCTGCTGCTCATTGACAAGTGAA
>NZ_CALPDC010000053.1:0-18633 GCF_943193165.1 Weizmannia agrestimuris | reverse complement strand
GGAAAAATTTTCTAAATGTGGATAAGTCATTTTATCATAAAACATCTAAAAATTGATGAATTTACTCTTCAGAACTGGGCAAACTTGCACAGCCTTGCGCCAATTTCTTTTTAAACCGCTTTATTTTTGTTATAAACATCAAACGCAACAGCAAGAAGCAAGACAAGGCCCTTAATCGTTTGTTGCCAATCTATGCCAAGGCCAAGAATGGACATACCATTGTTCATCACTCCCATTACGAGCGCACCTACGATTGCTCCGCCGACTGTGCCAATTCCTCCATAAGCAGAAGCTCCGCCGATAAAACAGGCTGCAATGGCATCAAGTTCAAAGTTCGTTCCCGCTTTTGGCGTTGCTGCATTTAGACGGGCTGCAACAATTAATCCCGTCAATGCGGCAAGCACGCCCATATTTACAAAAATCCAAAATGTTACGCGTGGTGTTTTGATCCCTGATAAACTCGCTGCATTTGCATTACCGCCAATTGCATATACCTGTCTACCCATTGTTGTTCTTTTCATAACAAATGAGTAAGCAAGAATTAAGGCTATTAAGATTACCAAAATGTAAGGGATTCCTTCGTACGTCGCAAAAATGTACGAAAATACATTAATCAAACATGCAATAACAATAATTCTAGCAACGAACAACGGTCCCGATGTTGTTTGCAACTGATATTTTTTCTGCTTTTTTCTTCCATTTAATTCAATGAAGATATAGGCAACTGTACATAACAGCCCGACCGCGATGGTCAAAATATTTAAGGAGCTTCCTTTAAAAACATCCGGGATAAAACCAGAACTGACAAGTTGGAAGTTTCTCGGAAAAGGGGCTAGTGATTCGCCTTTAAGAATCAGCATCGTCAGGCCCCGAAAAACGAGCATTCCAGCTAACGTCACAATAAATGCCGGAATTTTTACGTAGGCAACCCAAAATCCCTGCCAGGCACCAATGCATGCACCAATTGCTAAAGAAATGACAAAAACAACAATTGTCGGCAGATGCATGTGTATGGACAGGACAGCAGATATTGCTCCGATGAAAGCTACAACGGAACCGACAGATAAATCAATATGGCCGGCAATAATGATGAGGACCATACCAATGGCCAGTATCAATACATAACTGTTCTGCATAACAAGATTGGTAATGTTTAACGGCCTTAACAAGATCCCGTCCGTAATTACTTGAAAAAGAACCATAATCAGAACAAGCGCAATAAACATGCCATACTGTCTCATGTTTTTTTTCATCATTTGAAGGATAGAATCCATTTGAGGTCACCCAACTTTCGTCATATATTTCATTAAAATTTCCTGATTTGCCTCTTCTTTTAAGACTTCCCCGGTAATTTTTCCTTTGTTCATGGTGTAAATCCGGTCGGCCATTCCCAGTAACTCCGGAAGTTCTGATGAAATGAGAATGATGCCTTTCCCCTGATCAGCCAGTTGATGAATAATGGTGTAGATTTCATATTTCGCACCGACATCAATACCCCTGGTTGGTTCATCTAAAATCAAGATGTCCGGTTCGGTAAAGACCCATTTACTCAGCAAAACCTTCTGTTGATTGCCACCGCTCAAATTCCCAACCAGTTGCATCACATTGGAAGACTTGATCCTCAGCTTTTTACGTAGCTCCTCAACACTTACAATCTCTTTTCCCTCGTCGATTACCGATTTGTTGGAAATTTTTCTTAGATTCGCCAGCGTCATATTTTCTTTCAAGCTTGAGATCAAGTTAAGACCAAGATTTTTCCGGTCTTCCGTTACATAGGCAAAACCATGGCGTATTGCATCCTGAACCGACTTGATTTCAATCGGTTTGTTATCTTTGATTATTTGTCCTTCCATTTTCTTTCCATATGACCGTCCAAAAATACTCATCGCCATCTCGGTTCTGCCAGCTCCCATTAAACCCGCAATTCCTACAATCTCTCCTCTTCTTACTGTAATATTTGCATGATCAACAACTTTTTGTTCCGGGTTGGCAGGGTTCCAAACGGTCCAATTTTTAATTTCCAAAATGGTTTCAGCTATTTTTGGTGTATGATCAGGAAAGCGATGCGTTAAATCTCTTCCCACCATTCCGCGAATGAGCCGGTCTTCCGTTATGTTATCTTTTTTTACATTTAGCGTTTCAATGGTTTTGCCATCCCGCAATATCGTAATGGAATCAGAAATTTTCATAATTTCATTTAATTTATGTGAAATAATAATAGAAGTAATGCCTTGTTCCTTAAACTCCAAAATAAGGGAAAGCAAGTTTTCACTTTCCGTCTCGTTTAAAGCGGAGGTAGGCTCGTCTAAAATCAGCAGTTTTACTTCTTTTGACAAAGCTTTTGCGATTTCAACCAACTGCTGTTTTCCGACGCTAATGTTGCGGATTAATGTATCTGGTGATTCATTCAGACCGACTTTTTTCAATAACGTTTCAGTTTGAATAAATGTTTCTGCCCAATTAATCACGCCATTTTTTGCCCTTTCATTGCCCAAAAAAATGTTTTCAGCAATTGAAAGATCGGGGATAAGCGCTAATTCCTGATGAATAATGACAATTCCCAGAGCCTCACTTTGCTTTATATCCTTAAATTGGCAAATTTCTCCATTAAATAAGATGTCTCCCGAATACGTTCCATAAGGGTAAACACCGCTTAATACTTTCATGAGGGTTGATTTTCCTGCGCCATTTTCACCGCACAGGGCATGAATTTCGCCTTTTTTTACTTTTAAATTCACATTATCAAGTGCTTTAACCCCAGGAAATTCTTTTGTAATGTCGTTCATTTCCAATATATATTCAACCAATTGATTCACCCCCGTTATACAGAAAAGGGCATTCCAAAAAGAAAACCGTACCTGTTATCACGACTGTTTGATCCGCCTGTTCCAGGACGTCATTCTAAATGGAAAGCCCATTGCCAAATATTATTTCAATTCGCTTGTTTTATAGTAACCGCTGTCAACCAACACCTTTTTATAATTGGATTTATCAACAGAAACAGGATCCAAAAGATAAGATGGAACAACTTTTACGCCATTGTCATATGTTTTTGTATCATTGACATCCACTTTCTTGTCATTCAGCATCTGATCAACCATTTTCACTGTCTGTTTTGCCAATTTTCTTGTATCTTTAAATACGGTTTGGGTTTGTTCACCCTTGATGATCGATTTTACAGAAGCCAACTCTGCATCCTGCCCAGTAATCACTGGCATCGGTTTGTCTTTTGAACCATAGCCGACACTCTTCAAGGATGAAATCACGCCAATGCTGATTCCATCATATGGAGAGAGCACTGCATCTACTTTTGCATTTGTATATTTGGCACTTAAAATATTATCCATCCGGGATTGTGCCGTTGCCCCATCCCACCGAAGCGTTGCAATTTGGTTGAACTTCGTCTGGCCGCTTAACACTTTAAGTTTTCCGGACTTTATATACGGATTCAGAACGGACATCGCGCCGTTATAAAAGAACAGCGAGTTGTTATCATCCGGAGATCCTCCGAATAATTCAATATTAAATGGCCCTTTATTTTGTTTTAAACCAAGTTTATCTTCAATATATTTTGCTTGTATAACGCCGACTTTGTAATTATCAAAGGTAGCATAGTAGTTTACGTATTTCGTATTCCGGATTAACCGGTCGTATGCAATCACTTTAATTTTTTGGTCATGCGCTTTTTTGAGAACATCGGTTAATGCTTCTCCGTCAATAGCACCAATAACAAGGACGTTCGCCCCTTTAGTGATCATGTTTTCAATCTGTGATACTTGATTTTGCACATCATCTTCGGCGTATTGCAGATCGACTTTATAGCCCATCTTTTCAAACTGCTTTTTCATATTGTTTCCATCTTTAATCCAGCGTTCCGATGATTTCGTCGGCATTGCTATTCCTACATACCCTTTTTTTCCAGAGCTTGCCCCCGAACTGCCACAGGCACTTAGGACGAAAACAAGAATCAGTGCACAGGCCGTTATAAACCATTTTTTCACAATGTTTCCCCCTCGTATAGTTAGATTAGAAAACCAAATTTTCAATTTTGTCAACGCTTACATTTTTTTGGTATGTAACCCACTCCTTCCTCTAGGTTCAGTAAATACGCATTTTGTAAGCGCATTCTTATTTGTCCCTAGTGTATTATAGTCATCCGTACATGTCAACATTATATTTCAAAAATTTGTACGAACAAATAAACGGTCATTCCATAAAGTTGAACAGTATGGATTGTTACGCAGAATAAATGCTTCCGAATGCAGAACAGATATTTCCTTCACCGCGGAACAAGATCTCTGCAAGAGCACCGGAGCATTCCTTTAAAGATAATAGATAATCAGGCCGGCATCTGTTATAGTAAAGTAAGACACTTGTATTCAAGTCCAGAAAAATAACGACAATAAGGGTGAAACGTATGGCAGAATCACCAAAATATGTTGTAGTACAAGAAAAAATTAAAGAATGGATCTTGAACGGACAAGTTAAACCGGGAGAAAAAATATATTCAGAAAATGAGTTGGTTAAACTGTTTCGTGTCAGCCGCCACACTGTCCGCCAAGCCATCAGGCAGCTCGTAAACGAGGGGTGGTTATATACGGAGCAGGGATCCGGAACATTTTGTGCGGATAGAAACTTTCATGAAATCCGTCAAAAACCTTCATCCGGAAATACAAAAACAATCGGCGTCATCACAACCTACATTTCCGATTATATTTTCCCTTCAATTTTGAATGGGATCGAATCCTATTTGACAGAAAAGGGATACTCTCTTGTTTTAGCAAGTACCGATAACGATCCAAAAAAAGAAAAACAATGTTTAGAAACGTTGATGAGTAGGGAAATTGACGGACTCATTGTAGAGCCGACAAAAAGCAGCGGGTTTAATCCAAATGTTTGCTTTTATACAGAACTGGAAAGGCTACACATTCCCTATATTATGATCAATCAATTTTATCAGCAGCTGAATCCGCCTCATTTGATCGTTGACGATGAACGAGGCACCTACATGGTGACTGAACATTTGATCAGGCTAGGCCACAGTAAAATCGCCGGGTTGTTTAAAACAGACGACCTTCAGGGTGTGTACCGGATGAAAGGCTATTTAAATGCGCTCAGAGAAAACCATGTGCCTTTTTTTCAAAACATGGTGAAAACGTATTCAACAGAAAATATGAATCAAATGATTGAGGATTATAAAGTGTTTTTAAAGAACACAAAGGAACGACCATCTGCAATTGTCTGTTACAATGATCAGATGGCAATCGAAGTGATCCGAGTGCTAAGAGAATTAGACATCAAAATTCCGCAAGATATTTCTATCACAGGGTTTGATGACTCTAATCTTGCGGTTGCCTCGGAAATTAAACTAACTACCGTTACACATCCTAAAACCCAGATGGGGATCGATGCTGCAAAATGGATCGTCGCAGCAGTTGAAAAAGCAGAAAACCATTATGAAAAAAGCCATAACTCCATCATTTATGAACCAGTTTTAATTGTCAGAAATTCTACCCTGCAGGAAAAAGACGCTGAGAAAATAAATATAAATTAAGCAATAATCATAATTCCTTCGCACCATCAAGATAAGCAGAATAGCCCCACTCATCTAAAAGCAGCTCATTTTTTGTTTATGAAGATAACAGTGGTCCATAGGGAATAAGAGCAGAAAGGCGGGCTGTTCGAAAACAAGAGGGAAATTAGCATTATGGCAATTAACGACAAAAAGGCTTACAAAAAGCAGAGCGTCCCTTGCCGGATTACCGGTGTCTTGGGCGCTCTGTTTTCAATTTATGCTTATAGGTCAAAAAATCTCCGGAACGATAATGATATAAGCAAAGTGAACATTTATTCTAATTATTATTTGTTTAATATAACCCGTTGCCCTTCCCGTGACACAGCTAACATCTCGGCTATTTCACCACCGGAACTGGCATACAAATTTAACGCAGCGATGATACTGTAGTTATAGAAAGAACTGATCCAAGTTCCAGACGATTCAGCTGGATGTCCCTTCTCCCGATCAACGAAGGAGACTTCTTTCTCTACTACATCTGCCTCCACTATAATTAAAAAGCATGATCTGAAACGGCCGGACGGTATGTATCCATCACACAATAAACTGGAATAATTTCTGATTTATCCTGAAATACCTGTATATCCCGTAGACTAAACCTTTTTGGTGATATTTATTCTGTTTTCCAATTGTTTTGGAAGTGGTATTGTCGGATCAATACGGGGATTATTCAAATGCGTGTGCGTATAAGCGTTGCGATACTCAGTAGGTGTCAATCCTGTCATTTTTTTAAAACGGCGCATAAAATTTTTCTCATCTATAAAATAGGCGTGACTTGCAATCTGGCTGACTGTCAGGTTGGTACGCAACAACAGCATCTTTGCGGTTTCTATCTTTAATTCGTTTATAAATTGCAATGTTGTGCGATGGGTATTGCGCTTAAATAGGCGTGTTAAATAATCCGGATGAATTTGAAAGGCTCTGGCCACATCTTCAACAGACAATTCTTCAGATAGATTGGCACGAATCCATTCTTTAATCTTACTGACCCTGCTATTCTGAAAATGCCGGTTTACCGATAGCTGTGTGAGATAAGTATGACTCAGTTCAATTAAAAAAGCAGTAGTTAAATAATCGTTTTCTTGTTCGCTATAGTGATAGCTGTTTGCAACATCGAGCACCTGATTCATAAAAATTAGAATTTTTCCAGCCTCGTTAATGTGAAAAAAATCCGGCAAAATTACTTTGTCATTAATGGATGAAACAAAACTTCCGGAAGCAATCCCAGATAAATAGCTGGTAAGCGCTTCATCTTCAACAAATGAAGGTTTGTGCTTTGTAAAAAAATGGAGCCAATAAAAATTAACAGGCTGGCTGGACAATTTATAGCCGTACATTTTTGTATACGGCGGAACCAGCAATACATCATTTTCATTCAGCTCATATTGCACGGGACCGACCTGGATATAAACCGGACCTTTCGTACAAATAATAATTTCATAGTCTCCCTGATGGTACATTTCCTTATGCTTCCATGGTATATCAGCTGAAAATTCCCCGCATTTATAATACAAAAAGGGCTGAACAAGATTAAAAGAATAATTCATAATCGTACCACTCCCCTACCACGTTTGGAGTTTAAACAGTCGGAAATGAACACCTTTTTTTCAATATAAGGGATTACATTGCGAAATGCAAGGGGTTACAATTTTTCGTGAAAACATCATAATCTTTCGGAAAGGATGAATAGGTGATGGCCGAAAATTTTCGAAACACAGCCGTTCTGGAATCGGAAACAAGTTCTGGAAAAAAGCATGGAACCGAGTTGCCGTTTCACCGTAAAATTACGTATTCTTTTACGGACATGGCTGGCAATTTGCTTTACTGTATTATGAGCAGTTATATTTTGTATTTCTTTACAGATGTTTACGGCCTGTCTGTCGGGATCGCGGGAACACTTCTATTGGTTGCGAGATTTTTTGATGCCCTTGATGCGCCAATTTGGGGTATTATCATTGACCATACACACAGCAAATACGGGCAAAGCCGCCCATGGTTCTTATGGATGGCGTTTCCTTTTGCTATCTTTGTCTGGCTGCTGTTTACGACCCCTCCCATAGAAGGAACCGTAAAAGTGCTATATGCCGGTATTATGTATATTTTAGCTGGTATTTCTTACACAGGTGTTTCTACCCCAATCACTTCTGTCCTGCCGAACTTATCATCAAATTCGGATGAACGGACGGTTGCAAATTCATTCCGGATGGTCGGCGGAAATATTGGGAACTTCTTTGCAGTGACGTTCATTCTACCGCTCGCAGCATTTTTGGGCGGAAACAATGCACAAAGAGGCTGGTCGCTGGCGGTTCTGCTCTATGCCATCGTTGCTGTCGTCTTACTACTTGTTGCTTTTGCAGATATGCGTGAGAAAAATATTCAGCGCACGAAATCGATCCCTATTAAACAAAGTTTTAAAGCGGCAAAACGTAATTGGCCTTGGTTTTTGATTGTCGCGGCTAATATTATTTTCTGGATAGGCTTAACAGCCCGAAGCTCAACTCTGGCTTATTACTTCCAGTACAATATGCATAATTCAGGCTACATTTCGTTATTCAACGGTTTCTCCATTATCCAGGTCGTCGGGATGGCATCCATACCATTCATTGTGAAAAAATTCAATAAGTGGGGAACGACGGTTTTCGGACTTGCTGCTGCAATTATTGGCCAGCTAATGATGGTAGTCTCGGGCAGCCATCTGATCCCTTTGCTTATCTCCTGGTGTATTGCCTGTATTGGGAGTGGGATTGCTTGTTCCATGTTCTTTGCCATGGTCGGCGATACTGTCGATTATGGCGAATGGAAAAATGGCGTTCGGGCCAGCGGTTTTTTAACAGCAATTGGCAGTTCTTTTTGCATTAAAATGGGGGCAGGCCTTGGCTCTTTTATCCCGTCCGTCATTATGAAGACATTTCATTATGTTCCAAATCATGTACAATCTGCAAGTGCACTCAGTGCTATCAAGTTTTCATTTATATGGATGCCAATCGTCATCTTTGCACTGAACATTATCCCATTGTACATGTATAAAAAATACGAAGAACATGAACCTATTGTAATTCGTGATTTAATGAACAAAAATTCACAGGAGGAGATGTAAAAATGAGTACAGACTACCGAAATATAAATAGCTTTTCTCTTCGTCATCTTACCATTACTGATGCATTTTGGAAACGTTACCGGAACTTGGTTAAAAAGAAAATGATTCCTTACCAATGGTCGGTCATGAATGATAACGCCAATATTCAGATTACCAAAGAACGTGGGGATAGCCGGATTCCATCCGAAAAAAGCCATGCAGTCGCAAATTTCCTTATTGCCGCAAAACGGCTGGAAGGACATCATTACGGCTATGTTTTTCAAGACACAGATGTATATAAATGGCTGGAAGCAGTCGCATACACATTAAACTATGCACCGGATCCGGATCTTCAGACCGTTGCAGACCAATTAATTGAACTGATTGCGGATACGCAGGAAACGGACGGCTATCTTGTGACGTATTTTATGATTGAAGCACCGGAAAGGAAATTCGCACGGTTAAAACAAAGTCATGAGCTGTATAGTATGGGCCACTATATTGAAGCGGGAGTTGCCTACTATGGAGCAACAGGAAATGTAAAAGCACTTGAGATTTCAAGACGCATGGCCGATTGCATTGAAAAAAACTTTGGGCTGACGGATGGAAAAATCCCCGGTTATGATGGGCATCCCGAAATAGAACTCGCCCTCGCTAAACTATATGAAGTAACAAATGAAAAACGTTACCTCGATCTGGCCCGGTACTTTATCACACAGCGTGGAAAAGATCCGCAATTTTTTGATCGTCAGATAGAAGTGGACGGAAAAGAGCGCGATATTATCGCCGGAATGGAAGCTTTTCCCCTCAGCTACTATCAAGCAGATAAAACTGTATTCGACCAGAAAACGGCGGAGGGTCATGCCGTGCGGATTGTTTATTTATGCACGGGAATGGCGCACGTGGCCAACCTGACACATGATGAAAATCTGCTTTCAGCGTGTCGTCGTTTATGGGACAGTATTGTTAACAAAAGAATGTATGTCACAGGTGGGATTGGTTCCACTTCAATCGGTGAATCTTTCACTTATGATTATGATTTACCAAACGATACAATGTACTGTGAAACTTGTGCTTCTGTTGCGATGGCATTTTTTGCGCGCAGAATGCTAGAAAATGAGCCTAAAGGTGAGTATGCTGATATTTTGGAAAAAGAATTATATAATTCAACGATCAGTGGCGTGTCATTGGATGGAGAGCACTTCTTTTATGTCAATCCATTAGAAGTTTCAATTGAGGCACACAAAAAAGATCCGGCCAAAAGCCATGTCATGTATGAACGGCAAAACTGGTTCGGTTGCGCTTGTTGCCCACCAAACCTTGCCCGTTTAATTGCCTCCGTTGATCAGTATATTTATACAACAGATGATGACCAACAAACGATTTATGCCCATCAGTTTATTGCCAACACGGCTCAATTCGGGAACGGCATTTCTATTGAACAGAACAGTAACTTTCCGTGGGATGGTACAATTACATTTAAAATCGAAAATCCGCAACAAAAATCGTTCAAATTTGCGGTGAGAATACCATCTTGGTCAGCACAACATTATACACTTAGCGTCTCCGATAAGGAGTTAAAGCCGAAGCTAAAGGATGGTTTCCTTTATTTTAAAGTTGACCGTGAACAGTTTGAAATTGAGCTTAATCTGGATATGAGTGTTCATGAAATTCAGGCAAATAACCGGGTCAAGAATAATTTGGACAAAATCGCCATCCAGCGTGGACCGGTTGTTTACTGTATGGAAGAAGCGGATAATTCGGCGCCACTCAGTTTATATCGTCTTCCAGCAAATCCTAAATTTGATTTTACGTATCAGCCGGACTTACTTGAAGGTGCAGGTATTATTGACGCAACGGCGCAAAGGCGTGAAGTAGACCCCTCGGATGGCATACTTTACCGGGATTACAGACCAACTGTATGGAAGCCGGCAAACATCCGCTTCATCCCATATTATGCTTGGGTAAACCGGGAACCGGGTGAGATGCAGGTATGGATAAAAAAACAGAGTGAATAAAAACAAAGAGAGCGGAGATACCTCAGGGACATCTCCGCTTTTATATATAAAAAATAAAGGGAGCTTTTTAAAGTCGGAAATAGACACTTATTTTCCCAATTTAGACATTCATACCGGTTTCGTGGCACCAGCAAAAGGATGAAAATGAGTCAACCTCTCCGTTTATTTTACGGCTGGGTGAAAAGGGACACATTTCGATAGGGTGCTGTAAATCCAGAAAAATAATGGCCATAAATTTTTCATCAAAAAAGGCGATTCATCCTCTTTAAACGCACAATAGGAAAAGGATGAATCGCTTCAGTACAAGGGATGGCTATTTGCCATCTCGATTGCCCGACAGTTTAGCAAAGACCATTAGTGAAGAATCATGTTATCAAGTTAAAATCATGATTGATTACAAAGGAAAGCAAGTCGTAACAAGGACGAACAACTTTCCACCAAGTCAGCTTTGTTCTTGCTACTGCTCTAACCTAAGAAACTGTGGAGATCGCCTCATCCAATGTTTCTGTATTTAGGAGTTCCCTTACCCAAACAACCTGTAGGGAGTTTGGGTAAGGGAAAGGTGGTTCAATTATCATTCCCTTGGGTATCTGCATTGAGCCATAATCTTATTGACAACCCAATCTTTACATGTACGTCCCTATAATATTTTTCCGCTGGGGTTGAGATGTTATGGCCTGTGCCATCTGAAATAAAATTCAAATTTTCACAACTTCAATCCCGGCCATTTTTGCAAAATCTTCAATTTGTTCCGCTGTTACGGCAAAGGAGAATACTGTATGGTGGCCGCCACCGTTTTCAATCCATTTTTGGACCCCTTCATAGAAACCTGCTTTTGGTGTCCAAAGCTGGCGTGCGACAGGCAGTTTCGGCGCTGCTTCAGCCGGTTTCTTTCCTTCTACTTCATACATCACCATTTTGAATTTGTCGCCAAAATCGGAAATGGTTAAGTCAATCGCATCTCCATCTGATCCGTCAAAAACAAGCCGTGCAGGGTCTTCGCGGTCCCCAATGCCTAATGGATGGACTTCTACCCTGATTTTGCCGCTTGCCAAAGTTGGGTCTACTTCAAGCATGTGGGAACCCAGTATTTCTTCATGGCCCTTTACCAGGTTGTACGTATAATCTTCCATAAAACCGGTTTTTTCGTTATGTGCCATGATTTTCACCAACCGGTCGAGTGCGGCTGTCTTCCAGTCCCCTTCACCAGCAAAACCGTAACCTTCCGCATTCAGCCGTTGGACCGCCATGCCCGGAAGCTGTTTCATGCCCCATAAATCTTCAAAGTTTGTAGTAAAGGCTGTGTACCCGCCCCTGTCGAGGAATTTGCGCAAGGCAATTTCAATCCGGATTTGCTCTTTCACATGGTCTTCAAAATAGGCCGGGTCATTGTTCCCAACCACCAATTCATATTTTTCCTGGCATTCCGCATAAACGGCTTCTATTTCCTGATCAGTGACTTCTTTCATTTCCGCAACAAGGTCGCCGATGCCGTAATAGTCGACTGTCCAGCCGAACTGAATTTGTGCTTCGATTTTATCGCCGTCCGTGACTGCGACATTGCGCATGTTGTCGCCGAATCTCGCTACTTTAATGTTAAAGCTTTCATTATAAGCAACGGCAACATCCATCCAGCGTCCGATTTGGGTTTGGACCTTTTCATCTTTCCAATGGCCGACAACAACTTTGTTATTTTTGTTCAGTCTCGCATTGATAAATCCGTATTCCCGGTCGCCATGGGCGCTTTGATGCAGGTTCATATAATCCATGTCGATCGTTTCCCACGGAATATGGTCGAGAAATTGTGTAGCCAGATGAAGCAAAGGTTTTTGTAACAGTTTCGTTCCCCTGATCCAGTTTTTCGCAGGCGAGAATGTGTGCATCCAGGTGATGACACCGGCGACGTTATCGTTATAGTTGACTTCTTTCATGACCTTTGTAATACTGTCGGCTGTTGTGGCAACCGTTTTAAATACGATCGGGTACGGTAGCTTGCCGCTTGCGTTGATTTCATCAATGATTTTTTCCGCATCTTCCTTTACAGCATCCAGTGTTTCTTTGCCGTATAAATGCTGGCTTCCGACGATAAACCAAAACTCGTAATCTTTTATTTTCAACATGCTGTTTTCCTCCCCGGAATGTACAAGACATTTATTTTTTTTGCCCATAATAGGCATTTTTTCCGTGCTTGCGTAAATAGTGTTTATCCAAAAGAAATTGATCCATGTTGATTTGATGCGGATTCAGCTGTAGCGAGTGGTAGGTCATCTTCGCTACTTCTTCGAGCACAACGGCATTGTGCACGGCATCATGGGCGGATGTTCCCCACGTAAAAGGGCCGTGATCATTTACCAGAACAGCCGGAACCTGGTCCGGATCAATATGCCGCTTTTCAAAAGTCTCAACAATCACATCACCGGTCTGTTTTTCATATTCCGTCACGACTTCTTCTTTCTTCATCGCCCTTGTGACCGGAACCGGCCCGTAAAATGTATCGGCATGTGTCGTTCCTGCCGCCGGAATATCAATGCCGGCCTGCGCAAATGAAACCGCCCAGGGAGAATGTGTATGGACAATTCCTTTAATATTCGGGAAATGGCGATAAAGCACACAATGTGTTGCAGTATCGCTTGACGGATTTAACTCGCCTTCCACTACATTTCCACCAAGATCAACGACGACCATTTTTTCCGGTGACAATGCTTCATACTCGACACCGCTCGGCTTAATGACCATGAGATTCTTTTCACGGTCGATTCCGCTTACATTTCCCCATGTAAAGGTGACCAGATTATATTCCGGCAGCAGCATGTTTGCTTCATAGACTTCTTTCTTGAGTTCTTCTAGCATTCATTGATCATCCCTTTGAAATTGATCATTCTTTAAAAGTTTTTGACATGTCATTTGGATTCTGCGATTAACCGCTTACAAATAGAATGCTATATCAATTATCAGTATAAGTCAACAAAAAAATATTTATATGTATAAATGTGTTTTTCACTGGATGGAAAAGAGTGGTTTATGTCACAGCTTCCATAGCTTTTTCACTATAGCTACAGACACAAAAAACACACAATTGGGTACCCTTACCTGCTATCCTTTCATCTATATAAGTAGCATAATGATGGGTAAGAAAGCGGTTAAGAAAAACGCAGGAAAACGTTATTTTTTCCTCATTTATCAGTATAAATATTTTTGTCATTGATTTATAGGTATAAATGTGCTAGCATGTACTTGCAGCATGAAAACGCTTTTTTCTAAAATGATACCGCTCACAAAGAAAGGAGCCGTCAGCAAGAAGAAAATAAGGCTGATACATCAAGGAGGGAACTTTAATGGTTGGTGAAAAGAAAATCTCAAGTGGATTCATTTACTTTTTCGGGGCTTTTGGCGGCATTCTATTTGGCTATGATATTGGGGTAATGACAGGCGCTTTGCCATTCCTGGAACATGACTGGAACCTTCAAAACAGTGCAGGCGTTATTGGATGGATTACCTCTGCTGTAATGTTTGGTGCTATATTCGGCGGCGCTCTGGCGGGGCAACTTTCCGACCGTTTGGGCCGGCGAAAAATGATTTTAATTTCAGCTTTAATTTTTGTTGTTGGATCGGTTTTATCTGGCATATCCCCTCATAACGGGCAATACTTTTTAATCATCGTCCGGATGTTATTAGGATTAGCGGTTGGTGCTGCTTCTGCACTGGTCCCGGCTTATATGTCCGAAATGGCGCCTGCACGTTTGCGCGGACGTCTGTCAGGGATTAACCAAACCATGATTGTATCGGGAATGTTACTTTCTTACATTGTCGATTATTTATTAAAAGGTTTGCCGGAATCATTGGCTTGGCGGTTGATGCTTAGTTTGGCAGCGGTACCAGCATTGATCTTATTCTTTGGTGTGTTAAAGTTGCCGGAATCACCGCGCTTTTTAATAAAGAACAATAAACTTGAGGAAGCACGCAAGGTTTTGAGCTATATTCGCGCTAAAAAAGAGGCAATTGATGCTGAAATCAAACAAATTCAAGAGACTGCCAGAGAAGAAAAACAGGCAAATCAAAAAGCATCATGGGGTACTTTATTTAGCGGCAAATACCGTTATTTAGTCATTGCCGGTGTGGGCGTTGCGGCTTTCCAACAATTTCAGGGCGCAAATGCTATTTTTTACTATATTCCTTTAATTGTAGAAAAAGCAACAGGGCATGCAGCCAGTTCTGCATTGATGTGGCCGATTATTCAAGGGATCATTCTCGTATTGGGCTCACTCGTCTTCTTATGGATTGCTGATAAATTTAAACGCCGGACTTTGTTGACAGTAGGCGGAACCATTATGGGCCTGTCCTTTATTTTGCCAGCCATTTTGAATTTGCTCATTCCAAATGCAAACCCGATGATGATCGTTGCGTTTTTAAGCATCTATGTAGCTCTTTATTCCTTCACGTGGGCTCCTTTAACCTGGGTAATCGTTGGGGAAATTTTCCCGCTTGTCATTCGCGGACGCGCATCAGGATTAGCTTCCTCTTTTAACTGGATTGGTTCTTTCCTGGTTGGGCTGCTGTTCCCAATCATGACTGCTTCCATGTCCCAAGAAGCTGTTTTTGCAATTTTCGGCGTGATATGTTTGCTTGGTGTTTTGTTTATTCGGACCCGCGTACCTGAAACCCAGGGACATACGTTGGAAGAAATTGAAAAATATGGGGAGGAAAAAGCTGTTGAAAAAAAAGGTGCCCACTTACACATATGAGACGGAGGTAAATAAAAATGAATTTAGTGGATACTTCTAAAGCGATTAAACAAGGAAATGTCTCATTAGGCATTGAACTGGGGTCAACCCGGATAAAGGCCGTACTTGTCACGGACGATTTTGAAACGATCGCATCCGGCGGCTATGTTTGGGAAAACAAATTTGAAAACGGCATCTGGACGTATTCGTTGGAAGAAGTGTGGGAAGGGATTCAAAGAAGCTATGCCCAAATTGCGGCAGACGTCCAGGGGAAATACCATACGACTTTAACAAAAATCAGTGCCATTGGTGTAAGCGCTATGATGCACGGGTATTTGGCTTTTGCAGAAAACGGAGAGCTGCTCGTTCCTTTCAGGACATGGCGTAATAACATCACCGAACAAGCGGCGGATGAATTGACTGAACGATTTCAATTTAATATTCCGCAACGATGGAGCATTGCCCACCTTTACCAGGCGATTTTAAACCAGGAGCCCCATGTAAAGGATATTCGCTTTATCACCACGTTGGCCGGTTATGTACACTGGAAATTATCCGGAGAAAAGGTGTTAGGAATTGGCGATGCTTCCGGTGTTTTTCCGGTGGATGAAGAGACCGGCACCTATCGGGAAGATTTTCTTGATACGTTTGACCAGCTTGAAAATGTGGCGCCCTATCCATGGCATATCAGGGAGGTCTTGCCAAAAGTATTAAAAGCCGGCGAATATGCGGGCACTTTAACACCCGAAGGAGCGGCATTATTGGATGTAAACGGAAATCTTCAGGCAGGCAGTTTGATGGCTCCGCCTGAGGGGGATGCCGGCACCGGGATGGTGTGCACAAACAGTGTGCGCAAACGGACCGGAAATATATCCGTCGGTACCTCGGCATTTTCGATGATCGTGCTGGATCAGCCGCTTGAAAAAGTGTACCGCGATATTGATATTGTCACAACGCCGAGCGGGGCGCCCGTGGCGATGGTCCATATCAACAACTGCTCGTCTGACATTAATGCATGGGCAAACCTGTTTAAACAATTTGCTGAACGGCTCGGTGTTGACTTGCCGGCGGATCGTTTATATGAAACATTGTTTTTGGTGGCCGCAAAAGCGGATCCGGATGCAGGTGGCTTGCTCAATTACAGTTATTTGTCAGGTGAAAACATTACAAAAATGCCGGCCGGGCGCCCGCTGTTTGTCAGGAAACCGGACAGTGCCTTTACATTGGCCAATTTTGTCCAGGCCCAGTTGTATGCGGCATTTGCACCGCTTAAAATCGGGATGGATATTTTGAAGAATGAAGAAGGAATCAAAACGGATGTCCTGATTGCCCAGGGCGGCCTGTTTAAAACACCGGTCATTGGCCAGCAAGTATTGGCCAATGCATTAAATACGCCGATTACGGTGATGAGCACTGCCGGTGAAGGCGGCGCCTGGGGGATGGCCGTGCTCGCGGTTTATGCAAAATCCGGAAACGGGAAGCAAAGCCTGGAAGACTTTTTGGACCAAAACGTGTTCACCCATCCCGAAAGCATGACGCTAAGCCCGGAACCTGAAGGCGTTTCAGGGTACGAAGCCTTTATAAAAAGATATGAGGCGGGCTTGCCGGTTGAGTCGATGGCTGTAAAGTCGATTGGATAGCAGAAGGCGACGGCATACAATAGAAGCATAACCAACAGGGCTTGCCATTTAGCAAGCCCTGTTGACTTTATACCGGATCCGGCTGCTTCAGAATATCTGACTACCGGAATCATGATCTATTAAAGGCAGATATCATTACAAAAACTTTTGGCCTATTCATAAGTTGTTTTCGAAAAAAGGCAGAATCCATGATATTACTCATCGTTATCACAGATTGCTTTCTCCTCCCTATTTTTTTCCGTCCAATTGTCATTTGAATGATCAAGCGGCTTTACTGAATCCCTTTTTACCAATTCTGGTTCATATATTTTTGAGGTGACTGGTTGCTTATTAAGCATATCAATGATCATTTTACCAGCATCAAGCCCCATCTTTTCCTGCGGATGGCGAACAGTCGTCAATGCCGGATTGATAAACTTTGAAAACTGGTAATCATCAACTCCAATAACGGAGAGATCTTTTGGTACGTTCAGACCGATTTCTTTGACAAAATTCATGACTTGAATGGCCAGTTGATCGTTGTAGCAAACAATTGCAGTCGGAGCAAACTCAGGGCGCGACAGTATTGTATGAAGTTTTTTAAACAGATTGATTTTGTTTTCCTCTGTCTGGTACATCATGATTTCACCCATATTCGAAATCTCAGGGTGCTTCTGAAAAGCTTTGATGTAACCGTTCATTCGATGTATACCTTGCTTATCGTCCACTTTAAAAATCCCGACAATTTTTTTATGCCCCAGGGAGATTAAATAATCTGTGACCATTTCGCCGGTTTTTAGATCATCCATGACCAAGTACGGGATATTCATGTCATCGTAAACCGCATTAATAAACAGCATTGGAATGCCCAGTGATTTGATGTTGTCGTAAATGCTTTTATTGGTATTGCTCAATGCGCTTTTTGTCGGTTCAATGATTAATCCGGAAATTTTATTTGACAATAAATTGGACAAACTTTTCCGCTCTTTCTCCGGATTGTTTTGTGTGTTGGTAATCAAGATGGAATATCCATAGTTTGATACATAGTTATCAATTCCCGTGATGATATTTGGAAAAATATAATCGGATATATAAGTTGTAATCAAACCGATTGTTTTATTTTTCATGACGGTTTGGGGTTTGCCTTTCCAATCGTCAACAAAAATCCCCCCGCCCTGAATACGGTAAACGAAATTTTCTTTCTCCAGCTCATCAATTGCACGCCTTACTGTAAACCGGCTTACCTGGTACATTTCCATTAGTTCTGATTCGGTTGGCAATTTTTCACTTACTTTGTACTCTTCCGTTAAAATTTTTTCTCTAATATCCTGCTTAATTTTTTCGTATTTTTTGCTCATATTCATGTAAGTTTCCTTTTCTAGTATTGAAGAACTTAGCAAATCAGCAATGATTGTTACGTACATATCCGGCAAAAAAATAAAATTTGTGATCTGGGTGGCCACGGTGGCGTAATCCAGTTTCCTTTCGATATTTGTACGTATCATTATAACACGAATGCCCTTGCACAGGAAGAGGACTAAAAAACCGGTATGTGTCAAGTTTTTCTCGACAAGGTTTAAATATCGGGTATTCCAAGACACTCTTTTTGTACACTTTCGGCTAC
>NZ_CALPDC010000052.1:0-18746 GCF_943193165.1 Weizmannia agrestimuris | reverse complement strand
AGACAGGAATGATATAATTCACCTTAAAGGTGCCCCCTTTCTTGGTTATTGTTTTTTTCTCAAAATCAATTATACCAGAGGATGGGGCACTTTTTTATTTTAAATTACTATTTTACTTTCGTAATCTGGGATTAAATATTTGCGATATGCCGGTCGGGACGTTGCGGAGAATGTCGCAAATCATTGGCAAGCAGCCGAAAGATTTGGATGTGCGCTATTTCGGGCTGAACCATTTCGGCTGGTGGACGAGTATTAAAGATAAAGAAGGCCACGAATATTTGCCGGAGATCCGCGATTATGTCGCGAAACACGGTTATTTGACCCAAGTTGAAGTAGATACGCAGCATATGGACCAAAGCTGGCAGGAAACGCACAAAAAAGCGAAAGACCTTTTGGCGGTCGATCCGAGATTTTTACCGAATACGTACTTGAAATATTATTTTTACCCGGACTATGTCGTGGAACATTCCGATATCCATTACACGAGGGCAAACGAAGTCATCGACGGAAGGGAAAAAGAAGTGTTCTCTGCTGCGGAAAGAATCGTTGAAAAGGGAACCGCTAAAAATGAATCTTTTTCAGCCGGTAGCCATGCGACATTCATCGTCGATCTTGCCCGTGCGATTGCCTATAATACGCATGAAAGAATGGTCATGATTGTGGAAAATAACGGCGCGATCGCAAACTTTGATGATGATGCGATGGTGGAAGTTCCCTGCATTGTCGGAACGGACGGACCGGAACCGCTGAGCCAGGGGAAAATCCCGGAATTCGAACGGGCGCTGATGTACCAGCAAGTCACCGTGGAAAAACTGGTCGTGAAGGCTTATGTCGAAGGCAGCTATCAAAAATTGTGGCAGGCGCTAACCCTTTCAAAAACCGTGCCAAGCGCAAAAGTCGCAAAAGCATTGCTGGATGATTTAATTGAAGCAAACAAAGAATACTGGCCGGAATTGCACTGACAGCTACGCAGGCTTATGTGGTAGGCAGATGTCAAACATCGTGGCATCACTGGCCTTTTTAAAAACGAACCGGATTCAAAACACCAGCCAGGGTTGAATAACGGAAGGGGCGAAAAGGAATGCGGGCTTTTCGCCTTTTTCATGATAAGGACCAGTATAAAAAAAGGTCGAAGGCGAGGAGTGGGGGCAACTGGTTGAAAAGATGTCCGAATCGTTCCGGTTTTTGCTCGTAACCGGTATAAGAAAAACAATAATATATAAGGTAAAGCCTAAATTTTTACATTAAGACCAAGCATCAATCTGCATGATGATGACTTTTGCACGAGACAGCAGAGTTACAAGGCTTCGTTTTATATAGCGATTTGTTTTTATATGGGTATGTCGGTGACGCAGAGCCACCATTTTTTCCCTTTTTATGTTAAAGTAAGGGTATTCATTAAAATTCGGGAGGGGATCACATGTTTAAACTTTTTTCAAAAAAAGCGGCAGTGGAAGAACTTGTTGCGCCAATGAGCGGGAAGGTTGTTCAAATAGAGGATGTGCCGGATGAGGTGTTCAGCCAGAAGATGATCGGGGATGGCATTGCCATTGAGCCGGATGAAGGCGTTGTGGTCTCACCGGTGGATGGGGAAATTGTCCAGTTTTTCCCAACGAAGCATGCGGTCGGGCTGAAAACAAAGAGCGGATTGGAAATATTGATTCATATCGGCATGGAGACCGTTGCTTTGAACGGAGAAGGGTTCGAAGGCTTTGTTCAACAGGGGGATCGTGTAAAAGCCGGTGATAAACTGGTTTCCTTTGACCTTGAACAAATCAGGGAACGTGCGGAAAGCATCATCTCCCCTGTTGTCATCACCAATTTCGATGCCGTGGACACGTTAACCAAAACGACTGAAACATCGGTAAAACGCGGCGAATCGGTATTGTTGACGGTGAAAATGAAATAGTTTTCTTGCAGATAAAATGAACTTAAGTTTTTACATCAAGATACCCATTTGCGACGATGACTACTTTTTACAGCAGGCAACAGAGCTGCGATATTTTGTTCAATTTATACAGATGAAAAATGGGAAGACACACGCCCATCTAAATGCACGGATACATTTAGAACGATGTCTTCCCATTAAAAAGGATATGTTCTTATGCTATATCAAATGCTCGGGCAAGAAAAGCGTAGCGATACGGGCGGGATGCCGAAACTTCCCGCTTTTTTTTATGTTTATGCCTGCAGCAGCTCCTCGATCTTTTCCTCCAGGTCTTCCGGCTTTGTCCGCGATCCGTAATAGCCAATGACGTGGCCGTGCCGGTCGACGAGAAATTTATTGAAATTCCATGTAATTTTCTTCTCGCCTGTCTGCTCGAGCAGTTCGGCAAACAGCGGGTTCATTTCTTTCCCCTTCATTTTGCTTTTTTTAAACAACGGAAATGTTACGCCGTAGTTGGCTTTGCAAAATGCTGCAATTTTTTCACTTTCGTCAAACTCCTGTTTCATAAAACTGTCACTCGGAAAGCCAAGCACGGCAAACCCCTTGTCTTTGTACTTTTCGTAAAGGTGTTCAAGCCCCTCATACTGAGGTGTAAATCCGCATTTGCTTGCCGTATTGACAATGAGCAGCACCTGGTTTTTATATTCGGACAAGGACTCTTCCTCGCCTCCAGTAAGCCGTTCAAAAGAATAGTCATAAATGGACATAATCAGTCTCCTTTTCCCCGGAAATTTTATTTCTTGTCATTATCGTAAAGTGAATGTGGGGACATGTCAAATGATGGGATGGTTATATCACGGCCTGGTTTTGTGGCTCTGTTGTTAGGGCGATATCAAAATAGGTTCCAACACCAACTGTTCAAGGTGTGAAAGTAAATGAGTGGAGTGGTAAAAAATTGCAAAAAATGATTTATTTCAGACCGGATAAATATTAAAATAGGTGTATGAAGATACATACTTTTTTAAGGGGGGGGATGATGGTGCCCGTTTTTTGATCAGCGGCAAATGAAGATGCCATTTTAACAAACAACGGTTGGCAGTGTTAGCTGTCAGAGACGGATGGAGTTTTAATTGCAGGGAGAAAGGTGAACACATGAATATTTTTAGCTACATTGTTTTAGGGCTTTCCCTCTCAGTGCCGGTTGGCCCCATTACGATCGAAATGGTCAAGAGGGGGATCAAGAAAGGCTTTTTGCATTCCTGGTTTGTCGGCTTGGGCGGGATGTCCGCCGATGTTGTTTTAATGTTTTTGATTTATTTCGGTGTATCTACATATTTAACTACACCAGTTGCAAAGCTGATTATGTGGATTTTCGGGTGTATCATTCTCGTATACTTAGGCTATGAGAGCATTAGAGATGCTTTTAGAGAAATCACCATATCAGAGGAGAAAAAGAAAGGAAATTTGCTGCAATCTTTTCTGTCAGGCTTTTTGATTGCGATCTCTAATCCACTGAATATTATATTTTGGATTGGCATTTATGGGTCGGTTTTAACCACAATTTTAAATACGGTAAATTCGGGAAAAGCTTTACTTTACAGCAGCGCGATTTTTATTGGGATAGCTGCCTGGGATATAACGGTAGCTTCTTCCGTTCATTTTGGAAGAAAATTTGTTCATCAGCGTTTTTTAAAATGGCTGTCTGTCATTGCCGGGATTGCCTTAATTGGATTTGGCATACATTTCGGGTATCAAGCCGTGAAAAGTCTGTATTTAGTAGGCATCGGCCACGAATAACCAGGTGGTTTAGGATGCTACATGAAGTCATCGCACTTACGGCCATACAAAAGGCTTTTTTCTTTTTTAGAAAAAAGTAGCCGCTTCCGCAATGCCTGCTTTCGCATATTTGCTTTTTCAATTCCCATACTAGAGGTGAAGGAGGGATGAATATGCCAAAACGGAAGCACGGTGCCGAACAAAAGAACAAAGAAGGCTTTGACTCAGCCAAAACCGATTCCGAGTATTCAAGGGAATTGCAGCAGCTGGGCGATGGGGCAGGCAGCGCGGCAGCCAACCGCATGCACAAAGAAAAAGCAAAAAAAATGAAATCCTCCAAAAACCAGGGAGAATGGAAAGGCATGCATTGAAAACGGGTCTTCACTCTTTAAGAGTGAGGGCTTTTTTGCGGTGGCGGGTCTTGCGTTACCTTGGTACATTTGTACATTGAAAGCAGTGACAAATTGGCAACGGGAATGCCTGAATCCAGTTTATGGAGCCAAATGACGCTTAATGGTTATGGATTAAAAAACGGCTACAAGAAAGTTTAAAGACGATCGAAGAAAAAATTCCCTTTTTGCAAAATGTATTCCAAGAGGTTCGAATTTCGGAGCAATTAGATGACGCTGCTTTGTACCAGTTTGCGACAGTTGTGAATTAGTATCCAAAACCAAATTCAGATGATTATGCCGAAATATTTGATGAATTGCTTGACCTGCTTGTCCACAGGTCAGGAAAGACAGGAGCGGAGATTATAACTCCTCGAGTTATCGCTAAACTGCTTCCATTACTGCTGAACATTCAGGAAGGCACAGTCTATGACGGAAGCTTTGGAACCGGTCGCCTCTTGGCATATGCTTACCGCTATGCAAAAGAAAATGGTTGCAAAATAAAACTGGTTGGACAGGAAATAAACGCGAGGGCCAAATGGGTATTTCCGGTACAAATAAAAGCTTCATCGGTAATGGAATTAGGTGTCATTACAGCGCTGTAAGGGAGATCTTATGGAGGTGTAAGATGAAAACTTATGATGAACCAAGATTTTTCATTGAAGGAAATCCATTTTTGATATAATAGAAGCATATTAAGCTGTACTAATAAAAAGCACACAACAATCAGCTTGGAAGAAAAATGATGATCCACAGCTGGCATATTAATATGGATATACGAATAAGTTTGCACGTCATGTGAGGATTTTTTGCAATATATATCAACATGTTTCAAGAAAAATTGGATGAATCGATGGAATTTGATTTAGACTTAGACGTTGATACAGCCAATATGTGATTCGAGAAATATAACAAATGGGGGATATGAATTGATTACATCAGAAGAGATGAAACGCAGATTATGGGATGGGGCAAATGAACTACGAGGTTCAATGGATGCCAGCCGTTACAAAGATTATATGCTTGGATTAATGTTCTATAAGTTTTTGAGCGATAAGACATTAGAAACGTTCAAAGTGACCAGTGGTATTGGGCAAATGTCTGAGTTTGAACTATTGGAAGAATACACAAAGGCAAAAGCAGAGTACGGCGAGGAGCTGGAGAAAATGATTCGGCACGTACTCGGTTATTATGTTTCGCCTGAGTATCTCTATCAGACTTGGTTAAAAGACATTAAATCAGGAGATTTTGAAGTTCAAAAAGTAACGGACAGCTTGAATCACTTTGAGCGTACGATTGCTGTGTCTGGTGATTCAGATGACTTTCAAGGACTGTTCTCAAGTTCAACGCTTGATTTAACAGATACCGCTTTAGGCAGCAACTTAAATGAACGTAGCAAAAATATTAAGGCACTGATTTTGCTGTTTGCCGACCTGAACATGGTGAAATTGCAAAAAGGCGATGTACTTGGAGAGGCGTATGAGTATCTTATCGGCCAGTTTGCGATGGAGTCAGGGAAGAAAGCTGGGGAATTCTACACGCCACGACAGGTCAGTGAAGTCATGGCACAAATTGTAGCAAAAACCTCAGAAATCAAGTCAATTTATGACCCGACTGTAGGCTCTGGTTCGCTACTTTTAACAGTTGGAAAGCACTTAGATGAAGATGCTCAAAAGAATCTGAGTTATTACGGGCAAGAAAAGAACACAGCAACCTATAATCTAACCCGTATGAATTTGTTGTTGCATGGTGTTCGGCCAGAAAAAATGACCATTAAAAACGGAGATACACTTTCTCAAGACTGGCCAGAAGATCCAGAACGTCCAAATGAAGGCATACAATTTGATGCAGTGGTGATGAACCCACCATATTCTGCGAAAAATTGGAACAGAGCAGGGCTGAAAGTGAGTGATCCTCGTTTTGAAGTTGCTGGGGTATTACCACCGGACTCTAAAGGGGATTTTGCTTTCCTTTTGCATGGATTATTCCACTTAGGTCAAAACGGTACAATGGCAATTGTTTTGCCTCATGGGGTCCTGTTCCGTGGTTCGGCAGAGGGCGAAATTCGCAAACGATTGCTTCAGAAGAATTACATTGATGCCATTATCGGCTTGCCAAGTAATCTATTTACCAATACAGGTATCCCAGTCGTTGTCATCATCTTAAAGAAGAACCGAAAAATCGACGAGCCTGTTCTAATTATTGACGCTTCTCGCAGCTTTATTAAAGTTGGCAAACAAAATGTCCTGCAGGAAAAAGACATCGCAAAAATTGTGGATACATATGTTGAACGAAGAGAAGAGGAGGGGTACAGTCATCTGGCGACACGAGAGGAAATCATGAAAAATGAGTATAACATGAATATTCCCCGCTATATCCAGGCAAATGAGGAAGAGATTCCGCACGATGTGGATGCACATCTACTTGGCGGGATTCCTCAAAAGAACGTTGAAGACTTAAAGATTTTGCAGTCCACAGTACCAGATGTTTTGAAACAATCATTAAAAGAAATTCGTGACGGCTATGTCGAACTTTTAAAACCTGTTGAGGAAATTTCCAAGGATGTATTCAGTGACGCTCGCCTTATTAAAATATCAAAGGAAATCGAAAGCAAAACAAAAGCCTATATCGATAAATACTGGGACGTTTTACGAAATGTTGATAAAAGCAGTAGCTTGACGCAGTTAATGGACGAAATGCTGGTTGAAATCAAGCAGATTCTTTCGTCATTCAAATATATTGATGTTTATGACGGCTACCAAATTGTGGCGGAGATATGGAAAAATACACTGACACATGATACGGAAATCATTGCGTTAAGTGATTTCTATACAGCGGGACGCACGCGCGAGCCTAATATGGTAACGAAAGGATCCGGAAATAAAAAACGTGAAGAACAAGACGGCTGGGTTGGCAGTATTGTACCGAATGAGTTGATTGCGAAACGTTTATACAGTCACAAGCTGGAAGAAATCGAATCAAAGAAAACTCGCATTCAAGAGATTGAAACGGAGCTATCTGACTTGGTTGAGGCTGCGAAAGTGGAAGAGAGCGATGAAGCCAACGCTTTAGGTGAATGCTTGAATGAAGCTGGTGAGGCTTTTGAAAACAAATTAATCAAAGCAGCGTTAAAAAAGACAAGCAAGGGAACGGTTGAATATAGCCTACTGAAAAATGTTGAGAAATTATTTGCAGATAAATCATCCCTTAACAAAACCGTGAAAGCGGATGAAAAAGCGCTCAAGGAAGCTGTACAAGAACGTATTTTAACTTTGACGAATGAAGAAATTGACAACTTGATGTATGAAAAATGGTTTGGCAACACGCTGGATGCCATAGTTGGTTTGGTATGGAAACCGATAAAAAAAGAGTTGGACACATTACAAATGTTGCACAATCGTTATGCTGATACCTTGTCAGCAATTGAAGAAAAAATTCGAGACTCAGAATCAACACTTGAAGCCATGATGAGTGAATTGGTGGTGGAAGAATAATGGAACAAAAAAATTTGGTGCCAAAAAGGCGATTTAAGGAATTTCAAAATGCTCCGGCTTGGGAAAAGCGTAAGTTGGTAGATTTGTGTACAACATTCACGGATGGGGATTGGATTGAAGCAAAAGATCAGAGCGATAATGGTATAAGACTTATCCAAACTGGTAATGTTGGCGTGAATGAGTTTATTGATAAAGCGGATAAATCAAAATGGATTACAGAGGACACCTTTAACCGCCTTAACTGTTCAGAAGTTTATCCGGGAGATATTCTTATATCTCGTTTGCCAGAGCCTGCTGGAAGAGCTTGTATAGTCCCAAATTTTGAAAAAAGAATGATTACGGCAGTTGACTGTACTATCGTCAGAACATCCGATGAATGCAATAAAAAATATCTTGTTCAGTATTTATCATCAGAGTCATATTTCAAATCTGTAAACAACTTTCTTGCAGGAGGAACCAGGCAAAGAATCAGTAGGAGTAATCTTGCAAATTTTATTGTTCCATTACCTTCAAAACCTGAACAGAAAAAAATAGGAGCCGTTCTGGATCGCCTTGACAATCTTATCACCCTTCATCAGCGTAAGTTAGAAAAAATGAAAGCATTAAAATCAGCTTATCTTTCTGAAATGTTCCCTGCTGAAGGAGAGCGTGTACCAAAACGGAGGTTTGCCGGTTTTACGCAAGCGTGGGAACAGCATACTATCAGTGAATTGGCTGATAGATATGATAATTTACGGGTTCCGATCACTGCATTTGACCGTATGCCTGGTAATACTCCGTATTATGGAGCAAATGGCATTCAAGATTATGTAGAAGGATTTACTCATTGTGGAGAGTTTATTTTAGTTGCGGAAGATGGGGCAAATGATTTGCAGAATTATCCTGTTCAATATGTCAACGGCAAGGTCTGGGTTAATAATCACGCACATGTCTTACAAGCGAGATCGGAAATTGCAGATAATAAATTTCTTATGAACGCATTGAAACAAACAAATATTGAACCGTATTTAGTTGGTGGTGGACGTGCAAAACTTAACGCGGATGTTATGATGAAAATTAGTTTGCGAGTACCTGAATTGGCAGAACAAAAGAAAATTGGTAGCTTCTTTGAACGGTTAGATCACCTCATCACCCTTCACCAGCGCAAGTTAGAAAAACTACAAAATCTAAAAAAATCATACCTTAATGAGATGTTTGTATAAAGGGAGAGAAATCATGAGTAATACAGCGAAAAGTGCGGCGGAGAAAACTTTTCAAGAGAATTTTGTAAAAGAACTGCAAAAATATAAATGGGAAGCACCTGAGTTCTTAAACGGTAATAAACAAAAAGTAACGGTTGCGGACTTGGTTTCGCACTGGCGGAGTGAACTAAACCGCATCAATGCTGACCAGCTTGAAGGCGTTGAATTAACGGATAATGAGTTCAAACAAGTGATGGCAAAGGTGAATCAAATCAGCAATAGTTATGAGGCTGCGAAGATTTTGGCTATCGAAGGATCAAAAGGCAAGATCGATGGCATTTACCGGGATGACAACCCAAAAATCACGAGAAAACAAATCACGTTGACGATTTTTAAAAAAGCTGAAGTACGTGGTGGGGACTCAAGTTATCGGATTGCGAGAGAAGTACAGACTCCCAACCACAACCGTTTTGATATTGTCCTGCTGATTAATGGCTTGCCACTCATCAACATCGAACAAAAACGCACGGACAAAACGCTGGACGAGGCATTTGGACAGTTTAAACGCTACTATCGTGATGGCGAATACAGTCATAACTTTATGGCTTTTTCGCAGATGATGGTCATCACTTCTGAAATTGACACTCGCTATTTTGCCACACCTAAAACAATAGAAGATTTTAATCCTAGTTTCGTCTTTCATTGGGCAGATAAAGATAACAATGTAATAAACGATTGGAAAAAAGTAATTGAACAATTTTTGATGATTCCAATGGCACATCAGATGGTTGGCGATTACTTAGTCATTGATGAAGCGAGAGATGAGGAAAACAGGCGACATATGTTAATGCGTCCCTATCAGGTCCATGCTCTGCAGGCGGTTGAAGGGGCTGCGTTTGGATGGGACAATGCTGAAAAAATACCTCATGGCGGTTTTGTTTGGCACACGACTGGTTCAGGAAAAACAATCACAAGTTTCAAAACTGCTTTGTTTTTATCGACAAGAGCAGGATTTGATAAAGTCGTCTTCCTTGTTGATAGACGTGAATTGGATAATCGTACCAGTGAAAACTTCAAAGCATATGCTGCCTACGAGCCGGTTTCTGTTGATGATACAAAACACACTTACCAGCTAAAAAAGAAACTGATGTCAGCAACGAATGGAATTGTCGTCACGACAACTTTCAAACTCAATGCTTTAGTGAAGGAACTGGAAGAAGCACACGATCATCGTTTAGCAGATAAGAAGATGGTCTTTATCATCGATGAAGCCCATCGTACGACAATGGGACAGATGATGGGAACGATAAAACGCTATTTCAAGAAAAATGGACTTTTCTTTGGTTTTACCGGCACCCCCTTATTTGATGAAAATAAGGTCAAAGGAAAGATCAATGAAAAAAGCGAAGTCATCAATACCACTGAAAAGTTATTTGGGCCGAAGTTACATCAATATACGATTGATGAGGCGATTGCCGATAAAAACGTATTAGGTTTTCACGTTGACTATATCAACACCGGAGAATTCAAAAGTTATGATGATTTAAGAGACCAGATCGCTGAACAAATGAAGGAAGAACATCCTGAATGGACGGACAGAGAAATCGAACGCCAAGTTCAAGAAATGTCAGAAGCGGACGTTGAAAAGCAAGCAAAAAAACGAGGGCTGCTTGTATACCAAGACGAAACGCATATTCCACGGGTAGTGGAAGAAATTCTGAATAACTGGGAATCCCAATCACAAGAAAGAGAATTTAATGCAATTTTGACGGTTGCCTATAAAGACCGTGTAATTGCTTATTATCATGAATTTAAAAAACAACTAAAAGAACGTGGGGAAAAGCTAAATGTTGCGATGACGTTTAGTTTTGGTAACGAAAATGATCCTAAGCCACTAGACCCTGAAATTGTCAAAGAGATGTTTCAGGACTACGCTGCTTTTACAGGTATTGAGTTTATAGCTGGTGATAAAAAACATGGTGAAGATGCCTATTTTGAAGACCTTGTAGAGCGCGCGACACGAGGCGGCAGTGGACGAAACCCGAAAAATATCGACCTCGTCATTGTGGCAGACCAACTGTTGACAGGTTATGATTCGAAACGTCTGAATACGCTTTATGTTGACCGTACCCTTGAACTTCAAGGTCTGATCCAAGCCTACTCACGCACCAATCGTGTCTTTGGTTCGAAAAAAGAATTTGGAACGATTATCAACTTCCAATACCCTCGAATGACTGAAGAAATGGTAAATCAAGCTTTGAAGCTGTATGGAAGCGGTGGGAAGAGCAGTAAGGCCATTGTGGATACTTACCAAACGGCTGTAAAGAAATTGGAAATCAAAGTATCTGAAATGATCCCGACTTTACCTGATCCTACTGAATGGCAAAAAATAGAACAGGATGAGAAGAAAAAGGAAGCCTTTATCCTTGCTTTTAAAGATGCTGCTGAGCAGTTAAATTTGGTAGAACAGTACTATGAATTTAAGTGGAATGATGACGCTTTTGGAATAGACGAGCACACTTGGCTGCAGTATGTCGGTGCTTATAAAAACTTAACAAGGAAGCCCGGAACCCCACCTGCGCCATCAACCGTTCATCCGCTTGCTGGGAAAACGAAATTGGCAGGAACACAAGTCATTGATGCAAACCATATTATAAAATTAATAGGTTCAAAAGTTACTTCACCGTACGGCGTGCAAACGGTGGATCGTGAAACCCTCCGCATTATTTACGAACAAATTCAAGAGTTAAGTAACATGGGGGACCATGAGCAAGCACAACTATTAAAGGAATTTGTGGATACTGAGCTTGTACCTGGTAACTTATCGAGCAATTTGAACTTTGATGAGGCATTTGAAATTTGGAAAGCGGATAAGCTGCGCGATACGGTCATTCAATTTTCTTCGGAGTGGGGATTAGATAGTGAATTACTTATAAAAGCAGTGAATTCATATTCCACTTCTGAGCCTGATATTGTTCCTTTTATCAATGATCTCATTCGCAGTGTTGATTTCAACAAGGCAACCAATCAAACGGCTGGCAATTTGTTAAGACATAATATGATCCTTACGACTAAATTGCCACAATGGATTGCTGAGACGAAGCAAAAGTATAGTTAACTTGATGCTAATTTTAAAGCGACCGAAAGCGAAGAATATCCAATAAATATAGATTAAGTTGGCTCTTTATATCGATCGCCATTGCTGCAATGACAACGATTCGTACATTGAAAAAAGCAAGAGAAATCACGGAGTTGTTGAAGAAGACTACCCGCAATTCGTCAACAAACCGGGAGGCCTTCTAAGAAGAAATAAAACTTTTTTAGGACCAACTGGCTGCTTTGGACAAGTTGGATAGGTGGGGTGTTCGCAGCACCTCGCCTTTACATAATATACCAGTTATAACATGTTTATTCAAAATCGGCAGCATAAATGTGTAGATTTTCACTCAAATAGAAGAAGCTCTTACTACTAATAACGAGGTGTGGCTGAAAGGAATTATCCACCATTGAATCGAACTTAAATCAATGAAAGTAATAAAAAAAGAGAAGGGTGCTAAAATCATTCCTTTATCGAAAGCAAAAGTTTTAGGTGTGCTACCTGTATTGATTAAAAATAGGAGGTAATGCAAATGACGATACCAGATTACCAATCTTTTATGCTACCTTTTTTAAAAATACTCGGAGACAGAAATGAACACACATTACAAGAAATTTATATAAAGCTTGCTGACTACTTTAAGCTAACTGAATCGGATAGGAAAGAATATTTGCCGAGCGGAAAACAATTAAAATATAAAAACAGAATTGGGTGGGCTCGTACATATTTAAAAAAATCCGGTCTGTTAGATCAGGTAGGAAGAGGAATATTTACGATAACAGAGCGTGGATTAAATGTTCTAAATGAAAATCCCGAGAAAATAGATGTAAAGTTTTTAGAACAATTTAATGAGTTTTTGAAGTTTCAAGGCAATAAAAATAGTAATACAGACCAAATTGGTGAGAATAAAAAACTACCAAGTAATCTAGAACTAGATCTTTCACCTGAGGAGATTTTAGATACCAGCTATAGAGAGATCCGAAGAGATTTAATGGATGAGCTTTTACACACCGTTAAATCTTGTTCACCGGAATTCTTTGAAAAATTGGTAGTTGATTTATTAATCGCCATGGGATACGGAGGTACTCATGCCGATGCAGGGCAAGCAATTGGGAAAAGTGGTGATGATGGTATTGATGGAATTATTAAGGAAGATAAATTGGGATTAGATGTTATCTATATACAAGCAAAAAGATGGGAAGGTTCTGTCGGTAGGCCAGCGGTTCAAGCTTTTGCTGGTAGTTTAGAAGGAAATCGAGCGCGAAAAGGAGTATTTATTACAACCTCCAGATTTACTGAAGATGCAAAAGAATACGTAAAAAGGATCGAAAAGAAAATCGTTTTAATCGATGGAGAAAGTCTCGCAGAACTAATGATTGACAATGATGTCGGCGTTTCTCCAAAAGTAACTTACATAATTAAAAACATTGATTCAGACTATTTTAATGAGGATTAAATTTGCTAAGCTTACCGGGCTTTTGAAAACGGAACAATCATAAAACCAAGCTCAAGTATGTTGGAGAGAAATGAACTGGTCAGGCTTGTTTGTAGTTTCCCGATTGCCATTTGGTTGAACAACATTTAGAAGTTAAGTGGAACAGGGAATAAATGCAGGTAAATCCTACAAGTTTAGAAATCTGTATAAGCATAAGCGTCAAATAGCCCCCACCTTCATAAAGATGGGAGCTTGGTGCATTACGGGGTTAACCTGTTAAAAGCAATGCACCTTACAGGTCGAAAAACGGAAAAATGACTGCACCAAATCCAGCCCCCAAATATTCCATTTTTTCATACTCCATACTATACTTGAAGACTTTACCCGGCACATATCATTTAAAGCTAAAAGGTTTCTAGTCGATTAGGGATGTGTAACTTCCCTTTCATCAATGAATCAGGTGTAGGTAAAAATCGAGGTCTGCCTGTAAATGGTCTTTCATCAGTTTTTCAGCCAGTTTTTCGTCCCTAGCTTGAATGGCTTTTAAGATTTTTTCGTGCTCGTCAATCAGATGAGGGCGGTTATAGATGACAACCGTTTTACGGAACAAATAAATCATGGACTGCATTCGGTCGATAATATCAATCATAACGGGATTATTGCTTGACTGCACAATGATCCCATGAAACTGTTCGTTCGCTTGCATGATTTCTTCATATGTTCCGCTATGTCCGATTTTTACACAGTTCTGCAGTGCGGCGATTTCGTCTTCTTTTAAAAAAATCGCCGCACATCTGGCGGAATAGCCTTCCAAAAGAATGCGGACCTGAAACATGTTCCGCAGCGTTTTTTCATTTGGTTTGACAACTCTTTTTTTGACAATCAGCCCCTCGTATTCGAGTTTGCGGATTGCTTCTCTGACAGGTGTTCTACTGACCCCCAATTCTTCAGCCAGTTTTTCTTCTCCAATTTTCGTACCTCCGGGTAGTTCCCCGTTTAAAATTTTATCGCGCAGTATTTCGTAAGCCTGCTGGGATGCCGGGCGGGAACGATCCATTTCAAACACTGCATCCACCTCTGTTCGTTAATCTTGCTATTCTTATATTATCAGATTTATCGAGCAAAAAGAAAGCCTTAACAATATTTCTTGTATACAAATAGTGAAAAACTGTATACAAATGTGTCATAATTGTGTACAATAAAAATGTGAAAAAGATGTGACAGCGGTTAAATGTAATCGCCTAATAGATTGATAAATTAAGAGGAGGAAGAAAAATGGCACAACAAATTGGTTTTATCGGACTTGGCATCATGGGAAAACCGATGGCATTGAATTTGATCAAAGCAGGTTACGAACTGGTTGTAAACGATATCAACCAAGATGCTATGAAAGCAGTTGTGGAAGCGGGTGCGACTTCAGCATCATCTGCAAAAGAAGTTGCGGAGAAAAGTGACGCCATTATTACAATGCTGCCGGCTTCAAAACATGTGAAGGCTGTCGTCACAGGAAAAAATGGAATTTTAGACGGAATAAAAGAAGGCGCTGTCATTATCGACATGAGTTCGATTACGCCGGATGTTTCCAAGGAACTTGCTGCACTGGCGGAAGAAAAAGGTGCTTTCATGATCGACGCGCCTGTTAGTGGCGGGGAATCGGGAGCCATTAACGGGACACTTGCTATCATGGTTGGCGGAAAGATGGAGGTTTTTGAAAGCGTTAAACCAATTCTGCAAAGCATGGGGAAAGATGTGACATTGGTCGGTGGCAATGGCTGCGGCGTGACGGCGAAACTAGCCAATCAAATTATTGTTAACTTGAACATTGCAGCAGTGTCCGAAGCACTTGTGCTGGCTGCCAAAGCCGGCATCGACATTGAAAAAATGTACAAGGCGA
Organism: Weizmannia agrestimuris; assembly: GCF_943193165.1. Taxonomy (NCBI): domain Bacteria; kingdom Bacillati; phylum Bacillota; class Bacilli; order Caryophanales; family Bacillaceae; genus Heyndrickxia; species Weizmannia agrestimuris. The sequence goes on along the minus strand of NZ_CALPDC010000052.1, from coordinate 3,592 downwards.
TCCGGGGCGGGCTTGCTGGAAGTGCAGTATTGGATTCAAAAGTGCCCATGATTTTGGACCGTAATTTTGTCGCAGGCGGCAGCATCGCGATTAATATGAAGGATATTACAAATGTAATGGATACCGCCCATACGATCGGCGTGCCGCTTCCATTATCAAGCCAGCTGCTGGAAATCTTCCATGCCCTTGTTGTGGATGGAAAAATCAAAGATGACCACGCCAGCATTGTCCGTTATTATGAAAAACTCGCAAATGTTGAAGTAAAAAAGGGCTGAAAGATGATGGATGTGAAAAGATTACCTGCCGAATATATCAAAAACCTTCCCGTTCAAAATCGTACGGAAGTGGATAAAGACTTGAAAGCAGCTTTAGCTAGTTTTAATAAAAAAATCGTGGTTCTGGACGATGACCCAACTGGCGTGCAGACGGTCAACAATATTTCCGTTTTTACCGATTGGTCTGTGGAAAGTATCGAAAAAGGGTTTAATGAACCACAATCGATGTTCTTTATCCTCACCAATTCGAGAGGGTTTACCGCAGAAGAAACCGAAAAGGCGCACCGTGAGATAGCTGAAAACATCTTACACGTTGCAGGCAAACTGGGACGTGAGTTTCTCATCATCAGCCGCGGGGACTCCACGTTAAGAGGGCATTACCCGCTGGAAACAACGGTGTTAAAAGAAACCATTGAATCCCTTTCAGATAAGAAAATTGACGGTGAGATTATCCTACCGTTTTTCAAAGAAGGCGGCCGTTTCACGATTGGTAATGTCCACTACGTTCAATACGGCGATGAACTTGTACCGGCGGGGGAAACAGAATTTGCCAAAGACCGGACATTCGGGTATACGAAATCCCACCTTGGCGAATGGATCGAAGAAAAGTCAAATGGGGAATTTACAGCTGCAAACACGACTTATATCAAGCTTGAACAGCTGCGTGCTCTTGACATTGAAGGCATAACGGCTCAACTGCGTAATGTCAATGATTTTAACAAAGTCGTGGTCAATGCAGTCGATGAGCTGGATGTCAAAGTTTTCACGATTGCCCTGATCCGCGCGATGAACGCTGGCAAAAACTTCTTATTCAGAAGTGCGGCAGCTCTGCCAAAAGTGATCGGCGGGGTCAGTGATAAACCGTTGCTCACGGCAGAAGAACTACTCGGTGAAGGAACGGAAAACGGCGGTTTAATCATTATCGGTTCCCATGTGAAAAAGACGACGGAACAGCTTGAAGAACTAAAAAAAGTAAGCGGTATTGAGCTTATCGAATTTAACAGCCATTTGGTACAAGAACCGGAAGCTTTCCAAAAAGAACTGGACCGCGTCATTGAAACAACTGAATCCCTGGTCGGTTCCGGTAAAACTGTTGCGGTGTACACAAGAAGGGAACGCCTTGATCTCGGGGATAACATGCGCGAAGAGGAATTAAAACTATCAGTAAAAATCTCCGATGCGGTGACAAGCATTGTGTCAAGGCTACAGGTTCGGCCAAAGTTTTTAATTGCAAAAGGCGGAATTACTTCGAGTGACATAGGGACAAAAGGGTTGAAAGTAAGGCGCGCAACAGTTGCCGGGCAAATCCGACCTGGAATTCCGGTTTGGAAAACGGGTGATGAAAGTAAATATCCTGGTATGGCTTACATCATCTTCCCAGGGAATGTCGGGACAAAAACAGATTTGAAAGAAATTGTAGAAACATTAAACAAAGATTGAAAATGTAGAGGAGATACCGGCCAGCCCGCCGGAACCGGTATCCCATAATCTTTTAAAGGGAAAGAGGGAGAAATCATGCCGATCGTGTATATTTGCATTGGGATCGCCATCCTATTGTTGTTGATGGTTGTCCTGAAGTTAAATGCTTTTATTTCATTAATTATTGTAAGTTTGACTGTTGGTATTATGGAAGGCATGTCGCCTACCGAAGCCGCAACTTCTGTAACAAATGGTTTGGGCGGCACTTTGGGGAACCTGGCGATGGTCATAGGTTTTGGGGGGATGCTTGGAAAGCTGATGGCAGACTCGGGGGGCGCCCAGCGGATTTCGGTCACCTTAATTAACGGATTCGGGAAGAAGCGTGTGCAGCTCGCGGCTGTATTAACTGCGTTTATTGTTGGAATCGCTTTATTTTTTGAAACGGGTGTTGTTGTGTTGATTCCACTTGTGTTTACAATTGCAGCAGAAGCAGGTGTGCCAATTTTGTATATTGGTATGCCAGTCATTGCCGCTTTAATTACGATGCACGGCTATGTTCCGCCACACCCGGGACCGATAGCGATTGCGGGGATTTACCACGCCAATCTTGGCAAGACTTTGCTGTACGGGATTATGATTGCAATTCCCGCCGTATACATCAGTGGTCCGCTTTATACGAAACTATTTAAAGAAGAGGACTTGGAAGTAGAAATTCCAAAGGGCCTGTTTACACCGAAACATTTTAAAGAAGAAGAGATGCCAGGTTTTGGTGTTAGCCTATTTACCGCATTAATCCCGGTCATCCTGATTGCGTTCCAGGCAATTGTGGAAATTGTGGCACCAAAATCATCAATCCTGCCGGTTGCCCAGTTCTTGGGAAATCCGGGTGTTGCTTTGCTCATTGCCGTTATTATCGCGTTGTTCACGTTTGGGCTGAACCGTGGGATAAAAATGCCTGCCTTAATGAATTCCGTTTCGGCGGCGGTTAGCAGCATCGCGATGATTTTATTGATAATTGGAGGCGGCGGGGCGTTTAAACAAGTGCTAATTGATAGCCATGTGGACAAATATGTTGCTGGCTTCATGGACGGATCAACTATTTCTCCTTTGATTATGGCCTGGCTGATTGCCGCGATTTTACGCGTGGTGCTTGGTTCGGCTACGGTTGCAGGCATGACGGCAGCGGGAATTACCGTGCCACTTTGTGCAACGACCCATTGCAGCCCTGAATTGATGGTGCTTGCCACAGGTGCCGGAAGCATGACTTTCTCACATGTTAATGATGCCGGGTTTTGGATTTACAAAGAATTTTTTAACTTGTCTATTGGTAAAACCCTTAAAACCTGGTCTGTTATGGTAACGATTGCATCCCTTATCGGGTTGGCAGGTGTACTGATTATTAATCTGTTTATCAGTTAGTAGGAAAAAAGTAACCGATTCAGTTGTAAAACGACTGATTGGTTACTTTTTTCCACCAAGAAGTCATTACCAATGGCACTATTTCAATTTTTACCCCTGGATTTAATTTGTTCAGCAAGCCCTTCATAAATCCTATTCACTAAATTTAACGTTTTATCCGTAGCCCTACAATAGTTTCGAAGAGAATTTAAAAGTAATTATAATGACTAGGTACTAGTTAAATAAAAGACTTTATAAAAAGTTGACTAAAAACCTATTAGTTAAGACAGGCAATATTGGTATAAATCTTTATTTCTCGGAGGCACACTCCACTTTTGGGCTATCCTTTAATTTTATTACGCTTAATTTTAGTGGTTTGTCTAATGTGGATTTACTCTCAATTATTTGAAATGAAGATACTATTAACGCATATTCCGCACGTAAATTTTTCCATTTTAAGATTTTTTTAAAGGAATTTTCTCCTTCTTTGTAGAATTGAA
>NZ_CALPDC010000051.1:0-19179 GCF_943193165.1 Weizmannia agrestimuris | reverse complement strand
TTCATCTGCCGGAATATCATGATTGGAACGATTAGTCAAAACCGTTTCAATACATTCCGATTTATATCTTTTATAAGGCACCAGAAATTCTGGAAGTTCGTGATGAATCTTTCCGCATTGTTCACATTGTAAACGTCTGATATTATAAATATGCTTCTTTCCAGATCTATCAATGGCTTTTCGATCTCTTGTCCCAATAACCTTCATATGTTTACCACAACAAGGGGAAGGTACTTTTTCCGCACCCCTAACCAAAAACACCAAGTTGAGTATTTTCAATTAGCTTATAATCTGATACAATAACCATAATCGTTATTTTTGGTGGGACATTCCCCGTATAGCTGATGGTACAGTTATACATCATGGGGGATGTCCTTTTCCTTTCTCAAGAATAAATACGAGGACATTATACTCGTCAAATTCCGGACAGGCAATACCGTCAACTTTCGGTTATTTTTGGATGTCAGAAACAATTCAGCCAGTGAAATTTCAAGGGCATCACAAATGGTTGAAAGTTTGTCTAAAGAAGGGGTAGTCCTGCCATTTTCAATGTCGCTCAGATAAGACTGTGAGATGAAAGCTTTTTTGGCTACTTCATTGCCTCGCAAGCCTTTAGCTGTTCTTATATTTTTAATTCGGATCCCGATGTCCACTGATTATCACCTATTGCCATTATATATTGATCGAGCTGGCTAGGCAGGAAAAATTCAACAAAATAATACACAAATAACGTATTTTTATATTGACAATACGTTATTAGCGGAATATAATACAAATCAAATAGAAATTCCTTCAAAAGTCATAACTTTTGGCATCTCGTTTCCGATTTCTTCAACTCCTATGACATCCGCAAAAAGGAAACTGTTGTTGCATCATTTCTGTTCTCATCATGGATGGATTGCCGATCTTTTAATCAGAAATTCAACAGGTCCTATCCAAGAGCTATGTCCCTTTAGAGGAGAGACTGCGATAACTGATTATCGCCAAAATTTAGTAAGCGGTGGTTGGTGCCCCTAATAGTGGCACAAAATGTAAACGATTAAGTAATCGTTTACACAAAAATTTTCCTATAAGTAAACGATTACTTTTCCAGGTGATTAAAATGGTGAAATCTACAATCAAAGATGTTGCATTGGAAGCAAATGTTTCTACAGCCACTGTATCCCGGGTGTTAAATGAAAGCGGGTTCGTTAGTGAAGAGATTAAGCAACGTGTTTACTTAGCGATAAAGAAACTGAATTACCAGCCAAACGCAATTGCCAGAAGTTTAAAGCAGGATAAGACCAATACCATTGGTGTTGTGATCCCAGATATTACAAACATGTATTATATGACGATCGCAAAGGGGATTGAAGATACCGTTCAGGAAAAGGGTTACAATCTGATTTTCTGTAGCAGTAACGAAAACCCTCAAAAAGAAAAGAATCTTTTGCAGCTGTTGGTTGAACAAAGGGTGGACGCGATCGTATTGGCTACTGCTGGCAGTAATGAAGAAAAGGTGAATGAAATTTGCCAATCGGGGATGCCGGTTGTATTGGTTGACAGAACTTTTGAGGTTGAGGGGCAAGAATTGGATTCTGTAACAGAAAATAATTTTGAAAGCACTTATGAGTTAACCCGTTTTCTTATAAACCAGGGGCATCAGTCTATTGGCGTGGTAAACGGACTGCTAAATGTCAGCACAGGGAGGGAACGATATGACGGATTTAGGAAGGCGATGCAAGAATATGGGCTTGAGATCGATACAAAGTATATTTTTAACGGTTCCTTCACCCAAGAGGACGGAATAAAAGCAGTTGATTATTTTCTTAATTTTCCCCGAAAACCCACTGCTATTTTGTCCTTTAACAATGAAATGACATTCGGCGTTTTGCTTGAATTGACAAGAAAAGGATATTCTGTACCGGAAGATATGGTTGTAGCTTCCTATGGCGACCTTGAAGCAGCCAAATTATTAAAATCGTCTGGGATTATATCATTGGTTCATAAACCTTATGAAATGGGGGAGAGGACAGGGAATATCCTATTGAAACGCCTAAACCAGGAAGAAGGGCCCTTTACGGAAATATTTCAGCCGGAATTAGTTGTAAGCAAATAAAATTTATGCAATAAGCAGCCGTAGAAACGAAAAGGAGATGGAGAAGTGTTAAAAGGAATACCAAAAATAATCGGCCCGGATTTAATGAAGATCCTGTTGGAAATGGGGCATGGGGATGAAATTGTGATTGCAGATGGAAATTTTCCTGCTGCATCCCATGCAACAAAATTAATTCGGTATGATGGCCACAATGTCACAGAATTATTAGAAGCCATCTTACCATTCTTTCCTTTGGATACTTACAGTTCTTATTCTGCCACACTGATGGCAGTTGATGAACATGATCCTGTTAAGCCATCCATTTGGGATGAATACAAATCTTTGATTCGAAAATCCGGCCAACCTTTTATGTCATTTGAAATGGTGGACAGGTTTAAATTTTATGAGCGGGCAAAACAAGCCTATGCCATTGTAGCAACAACTGAAAAAGCGCTTTATGCAAACATTATCCTTAAAAAGGGGGTTGTGGCTGATTAAGTCATTTTGAGTTATACTTTGCAAATTATTTTCTCAAAATACCAAAAAAGAAGGTGGAATGATGGGGAATCTGCTGCTGAAAATGGAAGGCATTAGTAAAACTTTTCCTGGAGTGAAAGCGCTATCCAACGTCCGATTTGACTTGTATGAGGGAGAGGTTCATGCCCTTCTTGGAGAAAATGGGGCGGGAAAATCTACGTTGATGAAGATCCTCACAGGGATTTATCAAAAAGATGAAGGCACGATTGAGTATTTAGGAGAGCAAATTGAAGTAAAGGACATAAGAGAAGCACAAAAACTGGGAATCAGTATGATTCATCAGGAACTCAACCTAGCACCGCATTTAACAGTTGCCCAAAATATCTTTATCGGAAGAGAGCCAAAAGGATCTTTAGGGCTTTTCCTTGATGAGAAAAAATTAAATAACGAAGCCCAAAAATTGTTCGACAGGTTGAATATAAATTTAAACCCACGTGAACTTGTAGGGAATTTGACAGTTGCAAAGCAACAGATGGTTGAAATCGCGAAGGCACTGTCTTTTGATTCAAAAGTATTAATCATGGATGAACCCACTGCTGCTTTAACCGATGCTGAAATTGAAGCATTGTTTGTGATGATCAGGAAATTGCGTGCAGATGGTGTCGGCGTGATTTACATCTCGCACCGGATGGAAGAGCTTCAAAAAATTACCGACCGCCTATCCATCATGCGGGATGGCACATATGTCGGCACATTAAATACGAAAGATGCAACCATTGATCAAATTATCGGAATGATGGTTGGAAGAAAAATTGATTATAATCGAAAGCCGGCAATCAAACAAAGCAGCAAAGAAGTTGTCCTTGAAGTAAAAAATTTAAACAGGGGCAGAGCCATTAAAGATGTAAGCTTTAGCCTTCATAAAGGTGAAATCCTTGGTTTTGCCGGTTTGATGGGAGCTGGAAGGACAGAAGTTGCTCGGGCCATTTTCGGGGCAGACCGCTTGGATTCAGGTGAAATTTTTATAAAAGGGCAAAAAGTGCAGATTCACAGCCCTGAAGACGCTGTAAACTATGGAATTGGCTATCTCTCAGAAGACAGAAAACAATTTGGATTAATGGTGGATATGGATGTGAAAACCAATATTGTGATGGCATCCATGAAGGATTTTCAAAGGCCGCTTGGGTGGATAAATGCTCCAAAGATGAAACAACAGTCTGAAAAAATGGTCCAAAGATTACGGATTAAAACACCATCCATTAAGCAAACGGTGAAGAATCTTTCAGGAGGCAACCAGCAAAAAGTGATTATCGGAAAATGGCTGACCCGGGATACGGATATTTTCATTTTTGATGAACCGACACGCGGGATTGATATCGGGGCAAAAGATGAAATCTACAGGTTGCTGGATGAACTGGCCCAACAAGGAAAATCCATTATGATGATCTCCTCGGAGCTTCCTGAAATCTTGAGATTAAGCCACCGGATTATTATCATGTGCGAGGGCAGAATTACCGGTGAATTGGAAAATGATAGAAACGCTACACAGGAATCCATCATGGCTCTTGCTACAAAACGAATCAGCTCATGATATTTAAATTTTAAAGGGGTGAATGACAAATGGAAATTCAAAAAACGGCGGAACTGCCTGCTGGAAAGAAAATGAAAAAGAATAAAATCAATTCCAGTTTGTTACAGCAAATCCTGGCATTTGCAAGTTTAATCGTCCTTTTTCTTTTCTTTTCAGTCGCTTCATCAAATTTCTACCAGTTTGATAATATTGTAGGCATCCTTTTGTCAACGGCTGTCACGGGCATTCTTGCTTTAGGTGCCACGATGATTATTGTTACTAGCGGGATTGACTTATCATGCGGTACAGTCATGACTTTATCATCGGTCATGGCCGGTGTCTTTACGATTCAGCACGGATTTCCGATTTGGCTGGGTATTTTAGGCGGTGTTTTAACTGGTGCTGTGGCCGGGCTTCTCTCTGGCCTTGCGATTGCAAAAATGAAAATTCCGCCTTTTATTGCAACATTAGCCATGATGATGGTGGCAAAGGGCTTATCTCTTGTGATTACGAACGCTTCCCCTATCTATTTTTCGCCTAAACCAGGCTTTCAAAAGATGGCCATGGGGACGCTTATTCCGGGGATTCCAAATGCAGTTCTTATCTTTTTTGTAATGGCCATCATTGCAAGCCTGATTTTAAGTAAAACCATTCTTGGGAGATATACATTTGCATTGGGTAGCAATGAAGAAGCAACCCGCCTTTCTGGTGTAAACGTTAACAAATGGAAAATCATGATCTACATGCTTGCTGGGGTTTTTACCGGGATTGCAGGAATTGTAATGGCATCCCGTTTAGATTCTGCACAACCGGCATTAGGCGAAGGATATGAGTTGCAGGCTATTGCAGCTGTTGTCATAGGGGGAACCTCATTAAGTGGCGGTACCGGAACCATCCTTGGTACGGTTATTGGGGCATTAATTATGAGTGTCTTAACAAATGGTTTGCAAATTTTGTCAGTGCCGGACCAATGGCAAACGGTTGTAGTCGGGATTGTCATCATTTTAGCCGTTTATAGTGATACATTGCGTAACAAAAAATCGAGATAATGCAGGTACTCATCTCAAAGGAAATTCATATATCACTTCACTTTCATTTTAAGGGGGAATCATTTTGAAAAAACCAGGTATTTTCGTCTCAATCGCGCTTGTATTAACCTTGGTTCTTGGTGCATGTTCTTCAAATCAGACGAGCAGTAAATCGGAAGGGAAGGGAGAAAGCGCAAAAAAATCCGGTAAGCCTTATATTGCCATCATTTCTAAGGGATTTTCGCAGCAGTATTGGCAGGCAGTTAAAAAAGGTGCGGATCAGGCAGCCGCAAAATACAATGTGAGGATTACGTTTGATGGCCCGGATAATGAATCGCAAGTAGACCAACAAGTGAATATGCTTCACAATGCACTTAACAAAAATCCGGATGCTATTGGCTTTGCCGCCTTGGACACCAAGGCAGCGATGTCTTATTTGCAGCAGGCCAAAAGCAGAAACATTCCGATTATAGCTTTTGATTCAGGGGTCGAGGGCAATATTCCGGTAACGACGGCTGCAACAAATAATAAAGCTGCAGGGGCACTTGCTGCAGATAAGCTGGCTGAATTAATTGGCAAAAAAGGAGAAGTCGCGGTTGTCGCGCACGACCAGACGAGTAAAACGGGTGTAGATCGCCGGGACGGATTTGTGAATGAAATCAAGAAAAAGTATCCGAATATTAAGATAGTTGATATACAGTATGGGGATTCGGACATCCTGAAATCAACGGATGCTGCTAAAGCAATTATGCAATCGCATCCCAAATTAAAAGGTTTTTATGGAACAAATGAAAACTCTGCAATTGGGATTGACAATGCGATCAGCGAAACAGGCAAAAAAGGGATAACCGTTGTTGGCTTTGATGCTGGGAAACAACAACTCGACGCTATAAAAAATGGTATTGAGGCTGGGGCGATTACCCAGAATCCAATTGGTATCGGATATGCAACAGTTGAAGCTGCAGTTAAAGTGCTTAAAGGACAAAAAGTGCCGAAAACAATCGATACCGGTTTCTATTGGTATGACAAATCAAATATGAACAGCAAAAAAATCAAACCGCTTCTTTATCAATAAAATGCTGGTTTGGATGTTTAAGAGACCTTTACAATGAAACGCTCACGGGGAATGAAAACGGTCAGATACCTTTTTTCCTGGAGTGAAAAGGTTGAAGGATTGGCGTGGGGTGTAAGAGCTTTATATCCCATGCCAGCCCTTGCCCAAAACCCGCTTTTAAAGCAAATGATATTAAATGCTGAGCATGAAATGGGTGACACCTGGGTCAAGCCGTTCATGCAAAGAGTAGCGGAATGCTAAAAAGTAATCTAAAGGGGGGTGGATTCGTGAATCGTGTGTGGGCTTTTGATTTGGGGGCATCCAACGGCAGGTTGATGGTAAGTGAATTTGACGGGGAGAAAATTTACCTCGAAGAAATTCATCGTTTTTCTAACCATCCCGTTCATTTAACCGGCCACTATTATTGGGATATCCTGCGAATTTTTCAGGAAATGAAAAAAGGGATGGAAAAGAGTATTCACAAAGGATACCGGTCCATTGAGGGAATGTCGGTTGACACATGGGGAGTAGATTTTGGGCTGATTTCGGATACAGGTGAGTTGGTCGGCAATCCCTACTCTTACCGGGACTATCGTTCACAGGACAGTTTAAGGGAAATAGAAAAGGTTATACTGCAAAAAACTTTATTTGCCAGAACCGGGGTGCAGCCGGCAGCGATCAATACGATTTGTCAGCTTTATACAATGAAAAACAACCATCCCGAACTTTTGGACAGAGCAAAAACACTATTATTGACACCCAATTTAATTAGCTACTTTTTTTCCGGCGTAAAGGCAAGTGAATACACGATTAGTTCAACTACGTCTTTGCTTAACATTCAGAACCGTAACTGGGACATGGAATTAGTAAAGAAATTGGAACTTTCGGCGGAAATGTTTCCTGATATTGTCATGCCCGGAACCATTCTCGGGCCAATCCGTGAATCCATTCAACATGAATGCGGCACCGGCCCCGTTCAAGTGATATCCGGTGCGGGGCATGATACGGCTTGTGCCTATGCCGCCTTGCCGATTAAATTGGATCATGCCGTTTTTATGAGTTGCGGTACATGGACTTTAATAGGTGTGCAAGTAAAGGCCCCTGTGATTTGTGACGAGGCGCTAGAGTGGGGGTTTACAAACGAAGGGACAGCCGATGGAGCAGTACGCCTTCTCAAAAACATGATGGGGATGTGGCTTATCCAGGAATGCAGGGCGGCATGGGCAAAAGAAGGCATGCACTTTACCTATGAAGAAGAAGGCCGGCTTATTCGGGATGCTGCCGCGTTTACCAGTTTAATCGACCCGGATGATCCAAGTTTCTTTAACCCGGTTCATATGCCAACGCAAATCCGGAATTTTTGTATCCATTCCGGTCAGCAGCCCCCTGAAAAACCAGGGGAATATCTTCGCTCTATTCTGGTTAGCTTGTCGCTGAAATGTCGTTGGGTTGTAGAAAAGCTGGAACATTTAACAGGCCGGCAAATTGGCACCATTCATATGGGAGGCGGAGGCATTCAAAATGAGTTATTTTGTCAATTCATCGCAAATGCAGCCAATCGCCCGGTCGTAGCCGGGCCCGTTGAAGCAAGTGCGATTGGCAATGCATTAACACAATGGATAGCCCTCGGGGAAATAAAGAATCTAACTGAAGGGCGTGAAATGGTCCGGAATTCATTTCCTCTTAAAATCTATGAACCTCAGCATCTATCTGAATGGCAGGAAGCATATGGCCGCTTTATAGATCTGTTGAATACCAATGTGAGGAGGCATTATTATGAAAACAGTAAATAATAGATTTTTTGGAAAGTTGCCGAAAGTGGGGATCAGGCCGGCTATTGATGGAAGAAGAAAGGGAATACGCGAGTCTTTAGAAAATGTGACGATGAATATGGCTAAATCGGTTGCCAAATTGTTAACGGATAACCTTCGCCATTATAACGGTGAACCCGTTGAATGTGTCATTGCCGATACTTGTATTGGCGGCGTGGCAGAAGCAGCCCAGACAGCCGCAAAATTTGCAGAAGAAGGTGTAGGGCTTTCCATTACTGTCACGCCATGCTGGTGCTATGGATCGGAAACGATGGATATGACGCCTGAAATTCCAAAAGCTGTATGGGGATTTAATGGCACAGAACGCCCGGGGGCCGTATATTTGGCAGCCGTATTAGCCGCCCATAATCAAAAGGGTATTCCCGCTTTTGGCATTTATGGCAAAGATGTTCAAGACTTGGATGATGCTACAATTCCGGAAGATGTACAGGATAAATTATTGCAATTTGCCAAAGCCGGACTGGTTGTTGCAACCTTGAAAGGAAAGTCCTATTTGTCCATCGGATCTGTATCAATGGGAATTGCCGGCAGTACGGTTAATCCGGATTTCTTCCAGGAATATTTGGGAATGAGAAATGAATATGTTGATATGTCTGAATTTGTAAGGCGTATGGATGAGGAAATTTATGATAAGGAAGAGTACATTCGTGCTTTAAAATGGGTTAAAGAAAATTGCCCTGAAGGACCAGATCATAATCCGGAACACATGCAGAGAACCCGGGAGCAAAAGGATAGAGATTGGGAAGTCAGTGTTAAAATGGCGCTCATTGCCCGTGACTTAATGGTTGGGAACCCGAAACTAAACCAAATAGGGTTCGGTGAGGAGGCTTTGGGGCATAACGCGATTGCTGCCGGCTTTCAGGGACAGCGCCAGTGGACAGACCATTTTCCAAATGGGGATTTTATGGAAACCATTTTGAATTCCTCGTTCGACTGGAACGGGATTCGTCCTCCTTACATCATGGCAACAGAAAATGATAGTTTAAACGCTGTATCTATGCTTTTTGGACATCTGTTAACAAACTCAGCGCAAATTTTCGCCGACGTCCGGACGTACTGGAGTCCTGATGCTGTAGAACGTGTGACGGGATATAAACCGGAAGGATTAGCATCTGAAGGTTTTATTCACCTGATCAACTCCGGGTCTGCCGCACTTGACGGGACGGGAGAACAAACAAGAGAAGGAAAACCGGCAATGAAGCCGTTCTGGGACATTACTGAAGAAGAAGTGCAAAAATGCTTGGCAGCAACTTCTTGGCGGCCGGCAGCGACAGGATATTTCCGCGGCGGCGGCTTCTCCAGCGACTTTCTAACAAAGGGCAATATGCCTGTAACCATCCTTCGAATCAATCTTATTAAGGGATTGGGGCCGGTATTGCAAATTGCAGAAGGGTACACCATTGAATTGCCGGAAAAAGTTCACGATATTTTAGACAATCGTACAGACCCGACTTGGCCAACGACTTGGTTTGTTCCCATCCTTACTGGAGAAGGCGCATTCAAAGATGTCTACACTGTCATGAATCATTGGGGAGCCAATCATTGCGTGATGAGCTACGGGCACATTGGCAGCGACTTAATGACATTGGCTTCTATGCTTAGAATTCCTGTAAATATGCACAATGTGAGTGAAAAGAAGATTTTCAGGCCAAGCGCCTGGGCGATGTTTGGAACAAAAGATCCTGAAGCAGCAGATTATCGGGCTTGCCAAAATTTTGGCCCGTTATATCGGTAGAATGAAACAGGTGTCTTAAAAAGAAGATCATCTTTTTAAGACACCTTGCCTATATATTGCGAACTTGAAAGAAAAAATTTTCGCGAAGGTAGAGAAATAACGGTTCGAACCAAATGAAGTTGTGCCAAAGTTTAAGCTTTGCCAAAGTGCCATTGTATGTTGATCTTTTTGGTTTTTATGAAAGGAGCATTTCATAATGAAATACAGTGAAAAAGAACTGCGTGAACTTATATGTGATATCGGTAGAAATTTATTTAACAAAGATTATGTAGCAGCCAATGACGGAAATATCTCCGCGCGTTTATCAGAAAATGAAGTGATTGCAACGCCAACTGGTGTCAGTAAGGGATATTTGACTCCGGAAAAACTGGTAAAAGTGACTTTAGAGGGGGAAATTGTTGAGGCGAAGGAAGGATACCGCCCTTCTACCGAATTGAAAATGCATCTGAGAGTTTATCGCCGTTTGCCGGAAATGAATGGAGTGGTTCATGCCCACCCGCCTTTTGGGACAGCTTTTGCAATTAAAGGCGAAGTTCTAGATAAAATGATGATGCCGGAATCAGTTATTGCTATGGGGGAAATTCCGCTGGCGAAATATGGCACGCCTTCGACTGAGGAAATTCCTGACTCTATTGAACCCTTTTTAGGAAATAAACAAGCGGTATTATTAGAAAGTCATGGGGCTTTAACCTGGGGGAAAGATGTGATGGCGGCTTATTTAAATATGGAACGTTTAGAGTATACCGCAAAGTTAACATTTATTACCAGAATGCTCAATGGTGAAAGGGAATTGCCTAAAAATCGTATTGAAGAGTTAGTGAATTTGCGCTCGTTTTATGGGATGTAGGGAACAAGGCTTGGAGTAACTCCGTGATGCAGCAGTTTGAGATCCGGCTTGGCTTTGAAGCATTCAAGTATTGCGTATACACCGGATTAAATAAAATGCAGAAACCCTCATCGGTGTTTCTACATGAAAGGGGAGGAAGAGGATATGGGCCTTAATGTTAAAAAATCCATTCAAAACGGTCATACAGCACTTGGCATAGAGCTAGGTTCCACCAGAATGAAGGCTGTTCTCATTGGAGAAGATCATCAACCTCTCGCATCTGGCAGCCATGATTGGGAGAATCAATACTTGAACGATATTTGGACATACAGCATAGATGATATTTGGCGGGGCATACAGGAATGCTATCAAAAAATGGCTGCTCAGGTAGAAAAGAATTATCATGTTACACTGAAAACAGTTGGTGCAATCGGTATCAGCGGGATGATGCACGGCTATATGGCTTTTGATAAAGATGGGGTGCTCTTGGTGCCTTTCCGAACATGGCGAAACAATATTACAGAGCAGGCTTCAAAAAGGCTTACAAAACTTTTTAACTATCCTATTCCTCAAAGATGGAGTATTGCTCACTTGTATCAAGCTATCTTAAACGGAGAAGAGCATGTTGCGAACATTGATTACATCACAACTTTAGCCGGTTATATTCACTGGAAATTGACCGGCAGGAGGGTTATGGGTATTGGTGAGGCATCCGGGGTATTTCCAATTGACTTGAATACAAAAGATTTCAACCAAACGATGATCCGTCAATTTAATGAAGCAATCGCATCTGAAGATCTGCCTTGGCAACTTGAAGATATTCTGCCCCATGTTTTGGTAGCTGGAGAAAAAGCCAGTGTATTAACGGAAGAAGGAGCAAAGCTTTTGGATCCTGCGGGAGAGTTGGGAGCGGGTATCCCTCTTTGTCCACCGGAAGGCGATGCAGGAACTGGGATGGTTGCAACCAATAGCATTGCTCGCCATACCGGGAATGTTTCTGCCGGAACTTCCGTATTTGCTATGGTTGTCCTGGAAGAAGAGCTTTCCAAAGTATATCCGGAAATTGACCTTGTAACGACCCCTGCAGGTCATTTGGTTGCTATGGCTCATTCTAATAATTGCACATCGGATTTGGATGCATGGGTCGGGTTATTTAAAGAATTCACCGACGTAATAGGGGTGGATATAGATACAAATACGTTGTACAAAACTTTGTATGGTTTGGCTCTAAAAGGTGATCCGGATTGTAGCGGTTTGCTTGCTTATGGTTATTTGTCCGGTGAACATATGACTCATTTTAAAGAAGGACGGCCATTGTTTGTTCGTTCGCCGGACAGCCATTTTACCCTCGCTAATTTTATGCGAGCACATTTATTTACAGCTTTGGGAGCATTAAAAATTGGAATGGATATTCTCGTTAAACAGGAAAAAGTAAAACTGAAGGAGATCGTAGGGCATGGCGGCTTATTTAAGACTGAAGGTGTCGGGCAGCGCATGATGGCCTTTGCGCTCAATGTTCCTGTTTCCGTTATGGACACAGCAGGAGAAAGTGGAGCATGGGGGATTGCTGTGCTGGCGTCTTATATGGTTAACAAAATGGCCGATGAAACATTGGAAGCGTATTTAGACCATATATTTGCAGAAAAAACTGTAAGGACAGTGTATCCGGATCCAAAAGACGTAAAAGGGTTTGAGCAATTTATGGAACGTTACCTCAAGGGCCTTGCGATCGAAAGAGCAGCCGTAAACAGCCTAATCTAAGACGGCGGTGCCTCGCGTTCAAATCAGCAAAATTTTGGAGGGTGAGGCACCGCTTGTTATTTTTATCATTAAGATCGGAAGTGCGCTGTTGTTTTTCGACAATGAGAGTGAAGATAATATTTATTCACCAATTACAATGACTCTACATTTTCGTTCACGTGGTCTTGCACGGTCAAAATCAACAAAATAAATATAACCCGTTTTTCCAACTCCGAGTCTCCCGCTATCAACCTCAAATGTCTCGCTGGAACCAATTATTGTTGATTTTAGGTGTGCGTCACAGTTGAAAAGCACTGTGCGATCCCCATTTGGAATATACTGTTCGATATCCGGCCATGAAGCAACAGCTTTATAATGCTCTTCACCAGGATAGTTATATTGGCCTTTTTCAACTTGATCCGGAATGATTTTTTGAAGAACATAATTTAAGTCAGCTTGTAGAAATTCATCGCCATTTTCAGTGAAATCATGAACAAACTCTTCAAAAAACACAGAACAAGTCGTGTGTGGAGAAATTACGACGCAAATGCCATTTTGAATTTTACTATTTTTAATAGCTTCTTTTACGGCAGGCGTTATATTAAAAAAAGTTGGCTTTCCTCCATGCGATTTCAAGCTAATTTGTTCTTTATAAACAGTCATTGGATAACCTCCTCACTTGCTCCTGCTCTCTATCTTGCACTGCTTTTAACATTGCGTTTGCCCATTCTTTAATACGCTCTTTTGGATCAGGCGCTTTCAATATACCGCTTGTTCCTCCTGTACCATCTGATCCGAGTTTAATAACGTTATAAACATCCCCGGCAGTTGTCACACCTGAAGCGATCATTATTAATATATCTGGATCTATATTCCTGATCTTAGTAACAGTTTCAATAACATAGTGAGAGTCTGCAACTTTTCCAGTACCAATTAGTTCAGTAGGTTCTGCTAAGAGAATGTTCGGCTTTAATTGTGCAAGTGCAACGGCCTCATTTACTGAATCAGCACATACTATGGTGATCATATTTAGCTCGCTAGCTCTTTCTATCGTTTTTGATAAATCTGCAATTGTCATGGGATGTTCAGCATGGTTTAAAAAAACGGCTTCAGCGCCGGCTTCTTTTAACGATTCCGGCAATATATGCCCCATACTACGCCCTGGTTTTATTGGCTCCATATGTTGGGCCGTAACAATTAAGCGCTTTGTATTTTCTTTTATATACCGAATGTCTGCATATGGACACGTAAAGAACAATTCGAGTCCTGTTTCCTCTGCGATCTTGTCAGCGGCCAAAGCCAAATCCAAGGATTGATTTCCATATAAGTAAGATTTTGGATTCACAACTAAGAATGGTGTTCTTATTTTCATTATATTGACTCACCCCTCCAAATTAAATTATTTTTCGTTATAACGTTTAGTATGAAAGACATGGTAGTAATGTTTTGCCATTTCTTTCATGCCTAAGTAAGCATCCTTTTCCAGTTGGATGTAATTTTGATATTCTTTTTCTCTCGTATTTTGTAGTGCGGCAATTGTAATGTCTGTAAAAATATTTATTTTACATATGCCCAGTTCAGTTGCTTTTGAGAGATTATCATCGCCTGATGAAGATCCTCCATGTAAAACGAGAGGGACAGGGACATGGGCAGACAGTTCTTTTAATCTGTCAAAATTAATATGAGGAGCTCCTTTATAAGTTCCATGTGCTGTTCCAATCGCAACCGCTAAAGAGTCAACATTGGTTTGATTTACAAATTCGACAGCAGCTTCTACTTGTGTGTAATTTGAGTCATCATTAATATCATAATTCGTTGCGGAGCCAACGTGGCCAAGTTCTGCTTCTACAACCACACCTTTATTGTGGGCATATTCTACAACTTCTTTTGTCTTTTTCACATTATTTGCAAACGTTTCTTGGGATGCATCAATCATCACTGATGTAAATCCGTTATCAACCGCATATTGAATGTTAGAAAGGTTTACGCCGTGATCCAAGTGCAAGACAACTGGAATATCAGCTTTTTTCGCATAGTATAAACCGAATTCTGCGGCTTCTTCCGTCGTCATGTACGAACTGTGGGATTCAGCACAGGCAAGGATAACCGGCAATTTTAATTCTTGGGCAACGTCTAAATAAGCCAATAAGGAAGCACGGCTCCAAAAGTTAAAATGGGGTATGGCAAAATGCTTTTTTTTCGCAATTGCCAATAGTTCTTTTGACGTCACAAGCATCTTTTTGCACCTCCAATTAAATTAAAAGGGAAGATCTAAGGTTGGAGCTGGATCCTCCCTTGGTTATAACGATTGCTTAATTTTCTATTTCTTTCTTAATTGTTTCAAAGACTTTGTCGGCGCCGATCCCTGTTAATAATGGTACGCCGTTAATTACTTTTTCTTTTAAGTGATCCGGAACGATTGTGGTGCTGAGTACGATGTCATAATCATCGAGGTGATTAACTTCATCAGCGATTTTGCTTTGATATAAGGTAACTTTTTTTTCTAAGCCGTTCTTTTTTAAAAAGTCTTTTACTTTCCCAGTTACAACTGTACTGGTCGCTACGCCTGTTCCACAAACAATTAATAATTTTTTCATGATCAATTCCTCCTTCATTATTCTCTTGCATTATCCATTATCCGCGTCAACATCTTTTCTGATTTTGTTAAAGTAAATTAAGCCTGCCAAAACAATGACTCCAATGATTGTTATTCCACCCCAGCTAAGCAGTTTGCCCAGCCCAACAATCATCCAAGTTGTCCATACACCGCCATCACTTAATACGCTGATGGAATGGCTGCCATTTAAGTTAAAGTTTGCTGCTATAGCAGATTTTGTAATCATAGGTGCGGCCCATGTCGCAATATATAAACTTAGAGCAATATTGATTGCACCTCCAATAACCGTCCTGAAAATATCCCCCCTAAATACGGCAGCCATTAATGCAATCATGAAAGGGATCGTGGCTAAATCGCCAAATGGTAATACTTTATTTCCGGGTAAGAAAACGGCAATCAGTAATGTTAACGGTACCAAAATTAATGATGACGAAAGTACGGAAGATTGGCCTACTGCAAGAGCACTGTCCATCCCAATATACAAATGGCGACCGGGGAATTTTTTTTGGACAAATTCATTTGCTCCTTCAGAAATTGGGGTTAGTCCTTCCATTAACAATGAGACCATTCTTGGCATGAGCATCATGACTGCAGCAGTGTTAATCCCTAATTGAAGGGTTTTTGCTATTGAATATTTTGCCAATAATCCAATGACGATCCCGATGATTGTACCCATGACAGTTGAATCGCCAAATATGCCTAGTCGTTTTTGGACTGTTTCCGGGTCAAGATGGATTTTATTAATCCCAGGAATTCGGTCAAATAGCCAATTCAATGGGATTGCAACTAATAAACCAGGTGCAGAAGACCCATGTGGAAATGTGATATTTGGCAGATTATAATATTTTTGAACGGTCTTTGCTCCCATATCAGCTAAGAGATAGATAAGCATGGCATGTACAACCATGGTATAAATACCCAGCCAGAAGTTTGAAGTTGCGGCATAGACGAGTGATCCAGTAAATGCAACATGCCAATAATTCCAAATATCTACGTCTAATGTTTTTGTAATACCAATAAACAAGAGAATGATGTTGACAATAATGCTTACGGGGATGGCCATACTGCCTAATACTGTTCCGTAAGCGATTGCAGATGCTGCTGGCCAGCCAACATCAATTGAGCTGAGGTGAAGGTCGTAATTTTTTACCATTGCTTGAGCTGCCGGGCCCAGATTTGATGTTAATAGATTGATGACTAAGTTTAGGCCTACAAAACCTATACCAACAGTTAAACCGGCTTTAAATGCTCTGCCGGGTTTAATTCCAAGAATAAGAGCAAAGATAAAGAGCAATATTGGAAGCATGACACTTGCACCTAAACTAACAAACCATTGTATAACCTCCATTATTAAGTCCCCCTAACGATTTATATTTGGCTAATAAATACCTTTTTGTTGCATGATTTCGATAAATTGTTTATTGCTGCTACATGTTCTTAGAGTAGTCACCAATTGTTCATCTTGAAACAGAGATACCAATTTTTGTAGCATATTAAGTTGATCATTTGCTTTTTTCAGCGCCAGCATAAAGATTATACTGACATCGACTGTTCCTGTCTCACTCCCCATTTCCCTGAATTTTACAGGTTTGCTAAGAGACATAAAACCTACTTGGGAATGAATGACTTTGTCACTGTCTGTATGAGGTATGGCAATCCCTATATTATTCATTTTTAAACCAGTCGGATAATTTTTTTCCCTTTTTAAAATGCCGTCTTTAAAAGAACTCGTTACCAATTTTTTTTTCATAAATTGATCAGCCAATAATTCCAATGCATTTTCACAGCCCTCTACTGATTGATTGAACAATATAATCTCTTGGTCGAAATACATATCAAACTCTCCTCTAATTTTATAAAACTGCTAAGATAGTAAACGAATCACATCCTTTTCGGTTGCAGCCTTCTTTAAGTTTTTCATGATTTTTTCATCTGCAATTCTTCCAATCACTTTTTTTACAAGTGTTTTTCCAGGATCTTGCTGGCTGTTTTTTTTAATTGCTAATAATATAACAATGCGTACCATACCTGCGTCTTGTTCCCAAAGAATGCCATGCTCGCTTAATCCAATGACAACCGCTGAATTTGAGAGTTTTTCAAATTCTCCATGGGGCAGTGCAACTTCCGGATCGATTAATGTTGCTCCTTGTTTTTCTCGCATGAGCACTTCTTTGATAAATTCTCCACTATCATTTAAAAGGTTATAATCCACCATTACATTAGATAATTCAATCAAAGCCTCATTCTTATTTGCCGCTAATAGCCGGTGTGTTATGAGTTTTAAATTGAATGCGCCGCGTTTCCCATCATCCATGCTCAATACCTCCCAGAAACTCTGCTAGCCGGTTTTTATCCTTGTTTGTGAACATGGCACTTACAAGCAAAACAGGTGTCTCAATTTGTATATTCAGGTCCACTGTTGTGATGATTAAGTCAACATCGGTGTATTGATGTTCATTATGAAGATATTTTATGGTGGATATAACATCAACGATCTCTAATTCAGGAAAAGCTTTCTGAACTTTAACTTTTAGTAATTCTGATGTGCCGACACCGCTTGTACACATGATCAGTACCCGTTTCTGCTTTTGCTCTTGTTCAATGTATTTTGCAAAATACAAGGTAATAAATCCGCTTTCATCCTCACTGATTTTTCCAATTTGAAAATATTCTTCAACCTTTTTAGATATTTGTGCAACTGAATTAAATAAATGTCCGTATTCCAATTTAATTTCATCTAATAAATTATTTTTAATATAAATATGGTTGTAAATTCGATTGAGCATTGGTTTAATATGATTAGCAAGATCATTTTTCACCAATTCATAGCGGATATTTTGGTGTTCAATTTCATTGAACTTTGTGATATAAAATTTTGTGACTCTCTTAACAAGAGAGGGCAGTTCATCTGTGAGATTTCTGTCTTGATTGAATCGGGTTGAAACAAGATACTGTAACAAATAAATTGATTCCAACGATGACAGTTTTGCATTTAAATAATGGCTCGTATCAGTGATGACTTTTTTCGCGATAGCATATAAATGCGGATTTTGCTTTATAATTTCTTGTTGTTCCTTATGAACAGAGCTCTCTTTATTTTCGATAAACTTACCTTCTCTGAACCGGTTAATTAAAATATACAAATGAGAAAAAATATTAATATTATAGGGATAGGGAATCGTCATATTTAAAGAGCGTTCAATTTCCTCGATTTGAGAAATAATGAATTCCTTATCATATTGGTTCAGGGTGTGTCTGTCAGATGAAAAATCATATAAATTCTCCGCATCAAATAGGTTCATCTTCAAGATAGTTGTATTAATGGCTCTTCGAATGTCAATCTCGCTTCCTATAATTGAAATACTTTTTCCTTTGTGTACCATCTTGATACCGTATTTTTTTAACGTATTCGATATAATGTTAAGATCGTTTTCGATTGCAGATTTGCTCACATAGTACTTTTCATAAAGTCTTTCAAGCCGGACTGAGTAAGGTGATTTAAATAGCAAGTTCAGGATAATGCTATTTCTTCGTTCAATCGGGGTGTAATCCAGAAATTCACGGTTCTTAAACCTTTTCTCTTTCATGTAGTTCTCATAATTGATTTTATAACCACGCCCTCTCGACGATTCTATTATTTCTCCACAGCTGGACGAGTCATTAATTTTTTTAATTATCCGGTAGACTGTTTTGGTTGATATTCCTGCAAGATTTGCGATTTCTTCGGCAGTTATATAATCGCTTTTCTGCAATAAAA
This sequence comes from Weizmannia agrestimuris, assembly GCF_943193165.1. Taxonomy (NCBI): domain Bacteria; kingdom Bacillati; phylum Bacillota; class Bacilli; order Caryophanales; family Bacillaceae; genus Heyndrickxia; species Weizmannia agrestimuris. The sequence continues at coordinate 466 of NZ_CALPDC010000051.1, read as the reverse complement.
TGTCCGCTAGCACTTGTTCTCTTCTACTGAGCTGCATATTCAATATCACCTCACACATTTATTATAATGGTTTTTTTGAAAACGCAATCACTGTTTTATGTCCATTGCAATGGACATATGAAGATTAAAAATTCCAAAGAAGTTCTTCTGCTAATAAGGTTCAGTTTACTTAAATATGTCAGCATAAGGTAAAAGTTTGAATATTTCATTGTAACGGATTACAGCTCTGAGGAGTAAAAATTTTTCGTGATAATTTAAATATACCTCCCAAAAAAGCGGCCAAATATGTAATAATTTAAATAATTAGAGCTTGCTGAACGAATATTTTGGCATGGCTTAGTGACAAGTCGAATACAAGCTAAAATTTGATTCGTTCAGCAAACCCTAAATAAACTTGGCTGTTTTGAGGGGGTTTTTATTTTGGTTACTAGAAAAGAAAAAAGAAATCGTGAAAAAGAAGCAAATT
>NZ_CALPDC010000050.1:0-19756 GCF_943193165.1 Weizmannia agrestimuris | reverse complement strand
TTGAAGCCGTCAAAAAGACAAAACGAGCGGCATCAGGTAACGAAATGTCCTTTTGATCCTGTCAAAAGGACAAAACAAAAACAGGCCGCATCCAATTGGACAAATTAGGCGAAAACCCGTTGAAAATGTCTAGTTAGGCGTTCCAATTGGACAAAAGAGCCGCGGCCTCAGCAGATTTTGTCTAGTTAGGCGTTCTAATTAGACAAATGAAGTATAAACCTCGTTGGAATTGTCTAATTAGGGGCTCCAACTAGACAAATGTGGCGTAGATCCCGGTGGAATTGTCTAATTAGGCGTTCCAATTGGACAAAAGAGCCGCGGCCTCAGCGGGTTTTGTCTAATTAGTGGTTCTAATAGACAAATGAGACGTAACCCCCCATTAGTAATGTCCAATTAGGCGTTCCAAAAATGAACATAAGTTTTTCGCGTCAAAATCCATTACGTTCAGGATAAATATTGCTTATGGCTGCCTGGCGCACCAACAAAGAAAAAAACCCGCAAGCTGCGGGCTTTTTTTTAAAACTTAATTTTTTCTTCCAAAAAGGCTTTAAGTTCCGTGATTGGCACACGGGTTTGCTCCATGGTGTCGCGGTCGCGGACGGTCACCATATGGTCGTCGCGCGAATCGAAGTCGTATGTGATGCAAAACGGCGTGCCGATTTCGTCCTGGCGGCGGTAGCGCTTGCCGATCGACCCGGTTTCGTCAAAGTCAACCATAAACGTTTTTGACAAATCCGCAAAAATGTCGCGTGCTTCATCCGATAATTTTTTCGACAGCGGCAAAACCGCGGCTTTGTAAGGTGCAAGGGCCGGGTGCAGGTGCATGACCGTGCGGCTTGTGCCGTCTTCAAGTTCCTCTTCAGCATAAGAATCAATCAAAAATGCCAGTGCTACACGATCTGCCCCGAGCGACGGCTCAATGCAGTACGGAACAAAGCGTTCATTCGTTTCCTGGTCAAGATAAGTGAAATCCTCGCCGGAATATTCCATATGGCGTTTCAGGTCGTAATCGGTACGGGAGGCAATGCCCCACAGTTCGCCCCAGCCGAACGGGAAGTTGTATTCAAAGTCGGTGGTCGCGTTCGAGTAGTGGGACAATTCTTCTTTTTCATGGTCGCGCAGCCGCAAGTTTTCTTCCTTCATGCCAAGATTCAGTAAAAATTCGCGCGCATACTGTTTCCAGTAGTCAAACCATTTCAGCTCTTCGCCCGGCCTGCAGAAAAATTCAAGTTCCATCTGCTCGAATTCGCGCGTGCGGAAAATGAAGTTCCCCGGAGTGATTTCGTTCCGGAAACTTTTGCCGATTTGGGCGATCCCGAACGGCAATTTTTTGCGCATGGTCCGTTGCACATTTTTAAAATTGACAAAAATGCCTTGTGCGGTTTCCGGGCGCAAATACAATTCATTCGTGCTGTCTTCGGTTACGCCCTGGTACGTTTTGAACATCAGATTGAACTGGCGGATGCCGGTCCAGTCTTTGCTGCCGCAATCCGGGCAGGCGATATCATGCTCTTTAATCAGCTCTTCCATTTTTTCAAACGGCAGGCCGTCAACAATCATGTCGATCCCTTTTTCATGCAGGGCATTTTCGATCAGTTTGTCGGCACGGTGCCGGGCTTTACAGTGTTTGCAGTCGATCATCGGGTCATTAAAATTGCCGAGGTGGCCGCTTGCTTCCCATGTGCGCGGGTTCATCAGAATGGCAGCATCAAGGCCGACATTGTACGGCGACTCCTGGATGAACTTTTTCCACCAGGCTTTTTTAACGTTGTTTTTGAATTCGACGCCGAGCGGGCCATAATCCCAAGTGTTGGCAAGTCCTCCGTAAATTTCCGAACCCGGGAAAATAAACCCGCGGTGTTTCGCGTGCGAGACGATTTGATCCATCGTGACGCTCATTGTCATCTCTCCTTTTTTCATTGAAATGGTTTCCCCTGGGGACGGGAATGTTTCCATATAAAAAGCTCCCGGCTCCAGGCAACAGCCTGGGGACGAGAGCTTGAATTCCCGCGGTTCCACCCCAGTTGATGCGAAATTTTCGCACCCACTTTCCATGAAAAAAACTCCGGACTGCCGTTTCACCGGGTTCCTTGCCGGGCTTCCACCGCCCCCGGCTCGCTTTAAAAGGAAAAGTTCCGGCTACTATTGATCCTTCATCGTCGCTATTTGAATAGAAATACTATACCAAAACCGGGCAGGACAAGTCAATGCCCGGTTTTGGTATGAATGTTGTAATCCGTTATTACTTTGTCTCACCCTTCGCTCTTTCCGGGAAGATTTTTGTTGAACCACCCGGGCGGACCGTACTTTCCGGCTCAAAAAGACACGCTTTGTCTTTTTTACATGGGGTACGTACATAAGAATCCCCGGTTAATAGGGATTGGCGATTTGAAACAAGGTCAGTTTTTGTTCCATCAGGTTTAAAACCGGGTAACCTTCGACTTTAAGAACAGGCTGGTTTGGATGAAGCGGATGGATACGGATAATGCTCCCTTTCACCCCGTTACGCAGTGTAATCGGCTGTTTCCGGTAATTTTCCATCAGAAAGTTGGCAAACGGGAGGACAATTTCCCGATCGAGCCGGCCAGCATCGGCGTCCGCCATTAATTCGTCAATTGCAAAAAACACCGGCTGCCTCCTGCGGTATGCGCGGTTGGAACAAATGGCGTCAAACGTATCCGCCACCGATAAAATTCTGACAAGAAAAGGAATGGTTTTCCTGCCATCCGGATAGCCTGAGCCGTCCAGCCGTTCATGGTGCATTAGGGTCCCTTTTAAAATCATCGGGTCGAGCGATGTTTTCTCAAGCAGCCGGTAACCCGCTTCCGGATGCTTCTTGATCAAGGCAAACTCTTCATCTGTTAGTCTTCCCGGTTTATTGAGAATTTGCGGGTCAATGGTGAACTTGCCAATATCGTGGAAAAGCCCCATTTGCGCCAGCAGGCTTTGCTTTTCAGGATCCAGCTTCAAAATTTTCCCAATATTGGCAGCGATCAGCCCGACATGGATACAGTGTTTGAACAAATATTCGTCAGCGGAGAAATGCTCCATTAGTTCCAAAATAGACGTCCGGGTCGTAAACACTTCTTTGTAAAGCTTGCGAAAATTTTTTTCCATACTCTCCACTTCTGCATCACAAAGGGTTGTTTTCACTTGAATGATGCGCTGGAGTTCTTCCATTTCATGGTAAATACTCTCATATAATAAGTCATGGAAGATCCCGGGCACTTCGGTGGCAATGCGCCTGCCGTCCAATTCCGGATCGCGCAGGACTTCATATTTATTTAAAATGGCAGCGAGCCTTTCTGTAAGAAACGTCCCTTTCCGCAGCAACAGGACGCCGCTATTGGAGTACAAATCTTCTTCTAACTTTTCCCCTTTTTGAAACACCATTGAAAAAGCTCCCCTTGAACGTACTTTTTTTACATTTTAACACAGGAAATGTTAGTGAAAAGGAGCCTTTCCGATTTTTCTTAAAAAGTTCATTTATGTTCCGCTGCCTGCCATGATTTTCGACTTCAAACAACGGACCATCTCCGCACAATTCTCAAACGGGGAGCAACTTTGCTTTTTTGAATTTCCACCTCATTTCAAATTTCTCGTACTTTCCCGCGTTTCAGAAGATCAAGCCCACGCAATATCCCGTTCTACTTCAATTTTTGGCGCGGGTTTCCTACTTCAAAAAACAAAATCCTCTCCAGACAGACATCGGGCTTTGCATGGTTGCTTGATATTCCGTTTTTTCAGCTTCCCGCCGCGCTTTCTGTTTCAGAAAACAGACCGCTCCCACGCAATTTTCGAGACAAACGGGCATCGGCTTTGCTTGGATTTCCGTATCTATTTCAGCTTTCCAGTCGCACTTCCTGTTTCGGAAAAAGACTTCTCCCAAGCAATTTCACGCAACAAATGGGCATCGGCTTTGTTTGGATTCCGTTTCTTTTTCAGCTTTCCGCCGCGCTTTCCTGTTTCAGAAAACGGATAACTTCCGCATAGTTTCCCGTAACGAGCGCCGGGTTTTGCAATGATTCCTCTATTCTTTTTGTATCATCCGTTTCGACGAGAACAAATCCGGGAAACGCCTGCAGCTGGATCAACGGATTAATGCGACGGATATCTTCATATTGATAATGCAGCTCTAAGGAGACATGATCCATTTCAAGAAACGGCACATGCTCTTCTTCATGCCAATCTTCATCTGTCACAACGATCAAAGTATAATAGCGCTGGTTTTCCGCTGCCCGTGAATTGCCTTTTTCACTGATGATCCTGTCAACGCAAATCAGGCCGCCCATTATGATGAACGCGAATACAGCGTACAGCCATAAATGGGACAACAACAGCAATACCGCTGTAATCAACGAAAGGATACTCAACCTTTTTGCCACCATTTGAAGCAGTAAAAGGACATCACTCATCATTCACGTCTCCCAATTCATGATGTAAAAAATACTTTCCTATATGATATGCCTGCATGGTTTGATCGGTGCTTTTCATTTTCGTTTTTTTACAGATTGGAACATAATAAAAAAGCGAAAGCAACCAGGAAAGGAGCATGACCATGAGCAAATACGATAAACTGTTTGAACCCATTACGTTTAAAAGCGGCGTCAGGGCGGAAAACCGCATCGTGATGGCGCCGATGACCCATTATTCCTCGAATGATGACGGCACGATTTCGGATGCTGAGCTGCGTTATTATGCAGAACGTGCAAAAGGGCCGGGGATGGTCGTGACGGCATGTGCCAATGTTACGGAAAACGGCAAAGCGTTTACCGGGCAACCTGGCGCACATACAGACGAAATGGTTGAGAGCATGAAAAAACTGGCACAAACGATTCAGCAAAACGGTGCAAAAGCGGTTGTGCAAATCCACCATGGTGGCCGCGAATGCCCGGCTGAACTCGTGCCGGGCGGAGATGTTGTGAGCGCGAGTGAAACAGATTCGTCAGATGGCAGTGTCCATGCACGCGCGTTGACGGGAGAAGAAACCGCTGAAATTGTGAAGGCATTTGGCGAAGCAACACGCCGCGTGATCGAAGCCGGTTTTGATGGCGTTGAAATTCACGGTGCAAACGGCTATCTGATTCAACAATTTTTCTCCCCGTATACGAACCGGCGTGAAGACGAGTGGGGCGGCAGTCTGGAAAAACGGCTTGCATTCCCGCTTGCTGTCGTCGATGCTGTGAAAAATGCGGTGGCGGAATATGCAGACCGGCCGTTTTTAGTCGGATACCGCTTATCCCCGGAAGAACCGTACGAACCGGGGATTACGATGGATGACACGTTCGCGCTTTTGGATGCGCTGATGGAAAAAGAGCTCGACTATGTGCATATTTCCCTGCAGCACTTCTGGTCTAAAGCCCGCCGCGGCGGTGAACCCGGCCGTCCGCGCATGGAACAGATCGTGGAACATGTCGCAGGCCGCGTGCCTTTGATCGGCGTCGGCTCCCTGCACACAGGAGACGAGGTTTTGAAGGCAATGGAAACCGATGTACCGCTTATTGCCCTCGGCCGTGAGCTTGTCATGGAGCCGCATTGGGTGGAAAAAATTAAAGCCGGCCAGGAGGATGCAATTCAAACCGCGTTAAGAAAAGACGACCGCGAACGGCTCGTTATTCCGGAACCGCTGTGGAAGATGATCATCTCAACGCCGGGCTGGTTCCCGTTTGCAGAATGACATCTGCATGTTGCACGGCATTGTCAAAGAATGAATGGCTGCGCTTGCGAGGCTCGGTTGATACACGAATTGAAGTTTACGTAATGGTCAAGGAATGAATGGCTTTGCCGCGAAGCTCGGTTGGCGATCGAATTGAGCATACGCAATTGTCCAGAAATGATTGGCTGCGCCGCGAAGCTCGGTTGACAACTGAAGTGAAGCATATGTAATGGTCAAGGAATGAATGGCTGCACCTGCCTAATCTGGCCTAGAGCTAGAGCCGGAGTATATGGATGCGATGGAATGGGCATCATTATATATAAGTTGGCATGCAATTTTTGGGCTGGAATTACCTACCTTCTCCAGTTATTGATTGACACGCATTGCTGCGGGTTTTCAGCACGCGGCTTTTGCGCGACTTACGGCGTGCCCGAATTGGTTCCCGCAAACACCGTTAACAATGCAGGATTCTGCCTGGTGTAAGAACCACTATACTGCAAAAGAAAGTGCAAAAAGCACCATTAACATGCAGGATGTTGCCTACCTGCTGATTCAGAAACCGAACCCTTTTTTTAAAAGGGTTCGGTTTTCTTGACTTTTTTAACTTACGATATTAAACTAAGTTACGAAAAGTAAGTTTTAAAAACAGGAGGAATTTAGGATGACAAAAACAAAATGGGCAGTTGACTATGCACATAGCACCATTGATTTCACAGTAAAACATATGATGATTTCAAAAGTAAAAGGGTCTTTTCAAAATTTCGAAGCCGAAATCGAAGCTGATCCCCAAGATTTAACGGATGCAAAAGTTTCTTTTATTGTTGATGCCAGGAGCATTCATACGAAAAATGATGACCGCGATAATCATCTTCGTTCTGCTGATTTCTTAGATGTTGAACAATATCCGAATATTACATTTGTTTCCAAGTCGGTTACAAAGGCAGGGGACAATGATTATAACGTTACCGGTGATTTAACGATTCATGGCGTGACAAAAGAAGAAACATTTAAAGTCACATTTGAAGGGATTTCGAAAAACCCGATGAGCGGCGCGGAAACAGCCGGCTTTAGTGCAGAAGGGACCGTAAAACGGAGCAATTACGGCCTTACTTGGAACGCAGCCCTTGAAACAGGCGGTGTCCTCGTTGGCGATGAAATCAAATTTACGGTGGAATTAGAAGCAAGCAAAGCGGAATAATTGCGGAGGCGCCAATTTAGATTGGCGCTTTTTTCTTTGGGCAGATCATGCTTCTTATGGCCAAGGTTTTGGGATGCTTTTTTTCTATTAAATAACATAGCCGGGCTCTAGGTGAAGAAAGACCGTCTTTTTTCCGCGCTTCCTTAACTTAGACGCACTCTATGTGAAGAAAGGACATCTTTTTTTCGTGCTTCCTTAACGTAGACGGGTTCTATGTGAAGAAAGGCCGTCATTTTTCCACGCTTCCTTAACAAAGACGCACTCTATGTGAAGAAAGGCTTTCGTTTTTCCACGCTTCCTTAATGTAGACGCCTTCTATGTGTAGGAAGGCCGTCATTTTTCCACGCTTTCTTCACATAGACGCACTCTATGTGAAGGAAGGCCTTCGTTTTTTCGCGCTTCCTTAACATAAATAAGAACTTTCCTCAATTGCTGTGATGTGCATCACAAATAAGCAGGTGCTGATGGTTTATGATGAAGGCAGCAATGAAATGGAGGAGTGAATTCGATGGAACGTTTTACAACGAGCCAGACTGTCGGGGAAATCGTAACCTTATTCCCAAAAGCGGCGGATCTGTTTAAAGCAAATCGTATCGATTTTTGTTGCGGCGGCAATGTGTCTGTGAAAGAAGCTGCGGAAAAGCGCAACCTATCAGCAGATGAACTACTTGATGCTATTTGCAACCTTTATGGCCAATATGCCGGAAAAGGCACTGAGCAAAATTGGAATGAAGCGGGCTATACGGAAATTGTCAACTATATTCAGGCCACCCATCACGCGTTTTTGCGCGAGGAACTGCCAAACTTGAGCCCGTATGTAACAAAAGTGATGCGTGTCCACGGCGGCAACCACCCGCATCTCATCGAAGTGCATAAACTGTTTAACCAATTAAAAACAGAACTGCTGGAGCATACTGAAAAAGAAGATACCGAACAATTCCCGGCCATTCGTGCATACGAAAGCCTTCCAACTGCCGCTAACCTGAAAGCCGCGACAGCCGTTTTGACCGATCTTGAAACAGAACATGCTGCTGTCGGGGAAATTTTGCACCGGCTCCGCGAAATTACGAATGACTATACGTTGCCGGAAGGGGCATGCCGTACATTCCAGCTCGTATACCACCGCCTTGAAAATTTTGAAAATGATACATTCCAGCACATTCACCTGGAGAATAATATTCTATTTAAGCGGTTGCTCGAAGAAGCCGTTTGACTTTTAAAAGGGGCGGTTTGCTTTTTATTTTTCTTTCCTGGCCCCGGGGAAAGACAACTCGTTGCGCGTGCGTTCCTCTTTTGTCGTTTTGAGACCTCCAAAAGAACAGTTTGCTCGGATTCCAGCTCTCTTTTGTCTTTTTGAACCCCCCAAAAGGACAATTTGCCCCGGGTCCGGCTTTCTTTTGTCTTTTTGAAACCTCCAAAAGGACAGTTTGCCCGGATTCCAGCTCTCTTTTGTCTTTTTGAGACCTTCAAAAGGACAATTTGTACGGATCCCAGCTCTCTTTTGTCTTTTTGAGACCTTCGGGACCACTGAAAAAGTCAATCTGAAAATTCAAAATAATTATATGTACAATAAATTGAAAAAAAATACCCCCAGTATTTGGTATAATAAAGTTATACTACAAACCAAAACCAAACTGGGGGTATCTATCATGCTTAAAGAAAAAGATAATCAATTAAGCATCTATTCCATATTATACGATAAAATTCCTGAAAATCATACACTTAAATTATTAAGAGATGAAGTGGATTTTAGTTTTATCAATAAAATGCTTGAAAAAACTTACTGTAAAGAATATGGAAGGCCAGCAAAAGAGCCCGAACTTATGGTTAAAATCTTGGTGTTACAAAAACTCTATGACTTATCTGATGAGAAAGTTATAGAAAATTGCTCATTAAACCTTGCATATATGTATTTTTTAGGAATCAATCCGGAAGACGACCTCCCTCACCCAAGTCTTTTGGCAAAATTTCGTAAAAGTAGATTAGAAGGCAATCTCACTATAGATGAAATTATTATTGAAATCATAAACCAATGCATTGAAAAAGGAATTTTACAAAAGGTTTCTGGTATAACGATTGATTCCACTCATACAGAAGCCAACACCAAAAAATATAGACCGGAACGAGTCATGAAACAATTAGCGAAAAAAATCTTTAAAACCGTTAAAGAAGAAAACGGAGAAATACCAAGTGAAATCAACCAAGAAATCCCTGATTATAAAGAAATAGAAAACCATGATGAAGCTAGAAAAACAATGAAGTCCTATCTTGAAGAAACGGTATCAAAGGTAGAAGAACTAGTTGAACTGGAGAAAGCACCTGAAACAAAAGCACTCGTTAATAATGCGAAAGAAATTTTAGCAGACCCGAAGTTTATGGAGCAAAAAGGGGTACGATCGATTGTCGACCAAGAAGCGAGAATAGGGTATAAAAGCAAAAATGATCCTTTCTTTGGTTATAAAACGGAATTTATGATGACAACAGAAGATCGAATGATTACAGCTGTTCATACTGGTAATGGAGCTTATGTGGATGGAACGAAGTTTGATGAATTATTAGAGTTAACCAAGAAAACGAGAATAAAAATACCAGAAGTATATGGTGATAAAGCCTATTTTAAAAAGCCAATCTTAGACAAAATCTCTGAACTTAAAGCAAAGGCATACATCCCTGTAAGTGAAGCTGCATATCGCATAGACGAAGAAAGATTCAGTTATAACAAAGATTCTGACGAGTGGTTCTGTAGTCAAGGAAACAAAACAATCAAAAAGAAACACTATATAAGAAAATGTGGAAAAGAAACGTATAATTACTATTTTGACAGAGAACAATGTAGAAATTGCCCAATGCGAGAAGTTTGCATAACCGGAAAAACAGTCGGAAAAGTATTAGGGATCGGAATCAACACCCCAGAATTTTATGAGTATAGTCAACAACAGAAATCGGAGGGATTTAAAGAGAAGTATAAAAAAAGAGCATGCCAAGAAGGGAAAAATGGCGAAATGAAGAATTTCCACGGGTTAGATCGTGCCAAATGGTACGGTCTAAAAAGCATGGGCTTACAAGCCAAGCTAACAGCCTTGGCAGTAAATTTAAAGAGGATAGCCGCCATACTATCCTCTAAAAAGGCGAATTATAGCCAAACATTTGTCATTTTTACTAATTTCTATGGTAAAGAGTACCATTTACAGAAAATTTCTTACACTACACAGCAAATTTTACATAAAAAAATGGCTTTTTTCAGTGGTCACGAGACCTTCAAAAGGACAATTTGCCCCGGGTCCGGCTTTCTTTTGTCTTTTTGAGACCTCCAAAAGGACAATTTGCTCGGATTCCAGCTCTCTTTTGTCTTTTTGAATCCCCCAAAAAAGACAATTTGCCCGGATCCCAGCTTTCTTTTGTCTTTTTGAGACCTCCAAAAGGACAATTCACCCCGGGTCCGGCTTTCTTTTGTCTTTTTGAATCCCCCAAAAGGACAATTTGCTCGGATTCCAGCTCTCTTTTGTCTTTCATAACTCCGATGAAAGACATTTTGCTGCGTGGGCAACCCCCTTTTGTCTTTCATCACCTTGATGAAAGACAATTCGCTGCGCGGGCACTTCACTTTTGTCTTTCATAGCTCTGATGAAGAACATTTCACTGCCCGGACGCCCCTCTTTTGTCCTTCATCACCCCAATGAAAGACATTTCGCTGCCTGGACGCCTCTCTTTTGTCCTTCATCACCCCGATGAAAGACATTTCGCTGCCCGAACGCCTCTCTTTTGTCCTTCATCACCCCGATGAAAGACATTTCGCTGACCCGGGCGCTCCTCTTTTGTCCTTCATCACCTCGATGAAAGACATTTCGCTGCACGGGCACTTTACTTTTGTCCTTCATCACCCCGATGAAAGACATTTCGCTCCCACGACGCCCCCTTGTCTTTCTTTGCTTTAATTCTTACCGGCGGGAAAATCTTTATACCCCGAGCAGTTCCTCCGTCAGTTTTTCCTGGTGAATGAGGTATGTGCCTTTTTCCTGCGGGAGGATGAGGTTTTTTTCTTTAAGCTGGCGGATCGTGCGGCTGACCGTTTCACGGGTGACGCCGATCATGTTGGCGAGGTCGGAGTTGTTGAGCGGGGTTTTCACGAGGACAAACCCGTCTTTTTCCTGAACGCCATGTGTGCGGGTGAGGCGCAGAAAAAGTTTGACTACTTGCTCGTAAGCGTTGTTTAAAATCTGGGCTTCGAGCCGGTCCTGCAAGTCAAGGATTTCATCACTCATCACACCGTATAAAGTCATGGTCAGCTGCGGATTGTTGAGCAACACGTTTTCAAAATCAGTAATCCGGATCGCAACGAGATTCGTGTCTACAACCGCCATCGCATTCGCCGGGTAGCTTATTTTACGGAAAAAACCAACATGCGGGAACATGTCGCCATCGCGAAGCAGTGTGACAACTTGCTCTTTGCCGTTCGCATCGGTGCGGTAAATTTTCACTTCCCCGCTTTCAATAAAATAAACGGCTTCCTGCGGGTCCCCCTGGAAAAAAATATGCGCATCCTTTTCTGCATGCTTTTTAACAGATATATCGGCGATCACAGCCAGATCCGCGTCCCCGAGTCCTTTAAAAAGCGGCATTTTACGCAGGTTTTCCAAAGCGCTCACTTCCCTTCTTCAATAAAGTGCAATTATCCCTCAATTACTCGGTATTCTCCAAATTTCATAGATATCATTACGTAGCTGCAGGCGGCCTGCTGGACAAATCCCTCAACACACCCTATTGTACACAAAAATAAGCACACCGCCCAAAGTCAAAGTCAATGTTAAAAAAATAAGAGTGTCCCCCCTCGGAACGCCTCTTATCCTTCCTTCAATAAAGTGCAACTATCTCTCAATTACCCCGCGTATTCTCCAAAGCCAATGTTAAAAAAGAAGAGGGCCCCAATCGGAGCGCCTCTTATTAAGAAGGAATCGATTCTGTAGGATGGGCAGCCGTTTCCAGTGCTTCATTTTTGTCAAATTCTTTTTCCGTTTTGGAGATGACGACCGTCGCGACGGCATTCCCGATAATATTTGTGAGCGCGCGTGATTCAGACATGAACCGGTCCACGCCGATCAACAGCGCAATCCCTGCAACCGGGATAACCGGGAACGCAGACAAAGTCGCAGCAAGGGTAATGAAACCGGAACCGGTCACGCCGGCCGCCCCTTTTGATGTCAGCATTAAAATCAGCAGCAGCATAATTTGGTGCCCGATCGTCAGGTGCACATTATACGCCTGCGCAATGAAAATGGATGCCATCGACAAATAGATGGCGGTGCCGTCAAGGTTAAACGAGTATCCGGTTGGAACGACAAGGCCGACAACGGATTTTGAGCAACCAAAGTTTTCGAGTTTTCTCATCAGGGAAGGCATCGCCGATTCCGATGAAGAAGTCCCGAGCACGAGTAAAAGTTCTTCCTTTATATAAGCGATGAACTTGAAAATGTTGAAACCGAACGCTTTTGCAATCCCGCCGAGGACAAGCAAGATAAAAATGATCATCGTCAGGTAGACAGACCCCATTAATTCGCCGAGATTGATCAGCGAGCTTGCGCCAAACTGGCCAACTGTATATGCCATTGCCCCGAATGCAGCGATCGGTGACACTTTCATGACAATACCGACAATTTTAAAGAAAACTTCCGTCATGTCTTCAAAAAAGCGGATAACCGGTTTTGCCCTCTCCCCGAGGGATGCGGCAGCAACCCCGAACAGTACCGCAAAAAATAAAATTGGTAAAAGATCTCCCTTGACAAAAGCCCCGGCGATGCTTTCCGGAATAATACCGGAAATAAAACCGATAAAACCGTGTTCGCTGTCTTTTGCCTGTGTGACGAATTGTGAAACCTGGCTTGTTTTCGCATGGCTTGTATCAATGCCGTGGCCGGGTTGGATCAAATTCACGATAATCAGACCGATGGCGAGCGCAACCGTGCTGACGACTTCAAAATAGATAAGCGCCTTGCCGCCGATTCGACCGACTTTTTTCAAATCCCCCATGCCGCCGATCCCGATAATGACCGTAAAGAAGATAATCGGTGGGACGAGCATTTTGATCAGTTTAATAAACCATTGCGCGAGAATATTCAGTTCCGCGCCGAATTTAGGTGAAACAAGTCCTACAATAATACCCAGAATGATGCCGATAATGACTTGTACTGTAAGATTCCGAAAGTTGATCCTCATTTTCCATCCCCTCTGTTTGCGCTTACATTTTAGCGTCACGAACTATATTTCTATTATAGTACAGGTTTATCCCGTTTTCACTATTTTTATATTAAAAAAATTTTGCTTTTAAAAAATATCGGTGCAAGCAAAGCGCAAAAAAGCAGCGGAACAGTGCCCGCTGCCTTTTTCCAGCTGTCTTTGCAAGAAAGCTGAGACGTATGCTTCCAATATGAATAGTCAACCAATCCTTTTTCGCCACCAAGGTCTGTGCCCTTTCCCGGAACAAGTTTACACTTCCGGGACCGCTTCCCGCAATGCTTCTTCCAATTCTTTCCTGTACGCCTGTTCTGTCTCTTCATCCCAGGAAAATTCAGCGGCCATCCATGCTATAACCGGCTCTTTCCATTTGCGGACCCAGTTGATATCGAAGAAAAGGGCACCGGTACGGCGAATGAAGAAATCGACCGGTTTTACCACCATTTCTTGTTCCACTGCATATTTCAATACGGCGTACACTTCCCGCGGTAGCGGATAGTCGTCTTTCCAGCTTTTCGCATATGCATATACGTGATCCGCGTTCGTGCCGTATTTTTCCGCAATCGCCCGGCTTGCTTCCGCAGACAGGCCGCTTGCTTCGCCTTCTTTTGTTTTTGCTTTGACAAACGCCGGCAAATTTTCAGAGCCGCCCACATCACCGCCGGAAATCGGCAAGTGCTTCGTTTGGCACGGCTGAAAATTGCCGCCAAGCCTGCGTGCTACAAGATCTACAACCGTTTCCGCCATTTTCCGGTAACCGGTCAGTTTGCCGCCTGCGATTGTCACGAGGCCGCTGTCGGATTCCCAAATTTCATCTTTACGCGAAATTTCGGAGGCGTCTTTTCCTTCTTCGTAAATCAATGGACGGACGCCGGCCCAGCTTGATTCGACATCACGGGCTGTCACTTTGACTTTTGGAAACATAAAGTGGATCGCTTTTAATAAGTAATCAATATCTTTCGGGAGCGGTTTCGGGTGAATCGGGTCTTTGTCGTAAAATGTATCCGTTGTGCCGACGTACGTTTTGTCGCCGCGCGGAATGGCAAACACCATGCGGCCGTCCGGCGTATCAAAATACACGGCCTGCCGGAGCGGAAAGATACTTTGGTCAAACACAATATGCACGCCCTTTGTGAGGCGGAGGCTTTTGCTCCCTTTCCCGTCTTTATTGCGCATTTTGTCACTCCACGGCCCGGTCGCATTGACGACCATTTTCGCCCGCACGTTTACGGTTTCCCCGCTGATCTGGTCACGAACAGTGGCCCCCGAGATGCGGCCGTTTTCATATAAATACTCTTCCGCTTTTGTATAGTTGACAGCCAGCGCCCCGTGTGCGACTGCTGCTTTCATCACTTCAATGGTCAGCCGCGCGTCGTCCGTCCGGTATTCGACATAATAACCGCCGCCTTTCAGCCCATCTTTTTTGATCAGCGGTTCCTTGTTTAAGGTTTCCGAAGCCGACAGCATTTTCCGGCGTTCCGTTTTTTTCACGCCGGCTAAAAAGTCGTACAGCCGCAAGCCGATATTCGTTGTAAATGCGCCGAACGTCCCGCCCTTATGGAACGGCAGCAGCATCCATTCCGGCGTTGTCACATGCGGGCCGTTTTCATAAACGATGGCGCGCTCTTTTCCGACTTCCGCCACCATTTTTACTTCAAATTGTTTCAAGTACCGCAGGCCCCCGTGGACAAGTTTGGTTGACCGGCTTGATGTGCCCGCCGCGAAATCCTGCATCTCGACAAGCGCTACAGACATGCCGCGCGACACTGCGTCAAGCGCAATGCCGGCCCCTGTAATGCCGCCACCGATCACAAGCAGATCGAACGTTTTATCCTTCATGTTTTGTAAAACTGCCCCACGCTCTTTTCCTGAAAATTCCATTTTTGTCCCCTCCTATAAAATAAAAAGAGACCTGAACCATGCATTATGGAAAACTCCCATAAAACAAGCCAGGTCTCTCTGCATCTCTTGACATTTTATGAACTTGTTTTTATTATAACAGACCTTCCGCTGATTTTCAGCTGTTATGCACCGGGAAAATGTAGTAATCCCCGTTTCTTGCCGTTGCCCCGTTAGATAAGGCAGCGCCGGAAAAACATGGAAGGCAACGCCGCCCGAATAGCAATAGCTGGCCACATCAACTCACAGGTTAAGCTGGCGCAAAACTATTGATTGCCTGCTAGTATTGCGGCTAAAACATAGACGCAATGGCGCCAGAACGATGAGCGATAACAACGCAATAGCTGGCTACGTAAAAGCTTACGCAAAACTATTAGTTGCCTGCTAGTATTGCAGCTACCCAGAATCCAAGGTGTTATTGCCATGGTATCCCTGCAAGCTTTTTAAAAGCAGGGGCCGCCTGCAACAGCAATGCTAGCGCAGGGTAAGCCACATAAACCACGTTGCCTACTGCATACCCGCTTCCGTATGGCTGCCCAGTTCGGTCGCAGGGTAAGCCAGATTACCCGTGTTGCCTACTACATGCCCGGTTCCGTACAGCTGCTCAATTTGGGTCGCAGGTTAACCCAGATAAACCACGTTGCCTACTGCATGCCCACTTCCGTATGACTGCCCAATTTGGTCGCAGGCTAAGCCAGATTACCGCGCTGCCTGCAGCAATCTGCAAATCTATTTAAAGGCAATGGTTGCACGGATTGCTTTTTTCCATCCGTCATATAAGGCTTCGCGTTCTTTTTCCGCGAGTGACGGTTCAAATTTGCGTTCCACTTTCCACTGGCGGGCAATTTCTTCACGCGATTCCCAGTAACCGACCGCAAGCCCCGCCAAGTATGCGGCGCCAAGTGCAGTGGTCTCGCTCACAACCGGGCGCTCAACCGGCACGCCTAACATGTCGCTTTGGAACTGCATGAGAAAATTGTTTTTCACTGCGCCGCCGTCCGCACGCAATGTTTTAAGCGGCAGTCCGGAATCTGCCTCCATTGCAGCAAGCACATCTTTCGTCTGATAGGCGAGCGATTCAAGCGTGGCCCGGATAAAATGTTCTTTCGTGGTGCCCCGTGTCAGCCCGAACACCGAGCCGCGCACATCGCTTTCCCAGTACGGTGTCCCAAGCCCGACAAATGCCGGCACGACATACACACCATCTGTTGAATCAACCCGCTCTGCATACGATTCACTTTGAGCGCTGTCTTTGATCATGCGCATCCCGTCACGCAGCCATTGAATCGCTGACCCTGCCACAAAGATGCTGCCTTCAAGGGCATACTCGACTTTTCCATCAATACCCCATGCGAGCGTCGTCAGCAAGCCATGCTTGGAAGAAACAGCTTTTTCGCCGGTATTCATCAGCATAAAGCAACCGGTGCCGTACGTATTTTTCGCCATCCCTTCTTCATAGCAAGCCTGCCCGAACAGCGCTGCCTGCTGGTCGCCCGCCACGCCTGCAATCGGAATTTCCTCACCGAAGAAATGGTACGGCGCAGTCCGTGCATAAACATGGGAGGAAGGCTTCACTTCCGGGAGCATCGCAGCAGGAACGTCCAGCATTTCAAGCAGCTCGGGATCCCATTTCAAATCGTAAATATTGTACAAAAGTGTCCGGGACGCGTTTGAATAATCGGTAACATGGGCTTTGCCGCCTGAAAATTTCCAGATCAGCCAAGTGTCGATTGTGCCAAACAGGAGCTCGCCTTTTTCAGCGCGTTCTCTTGCTCCGTCAACATGGTCAAGGATCCATTTGATTTTTGTCCCGCTGAAATACGGGTCGATGAGGAGCCCTGTTTTTTCACGGACCATATCAGCATAGCCTTTTTCTTTTAAGTCAGCGCAAATATCCGCTGTCTGCCGCGACTGCCAGACAATCGCATTGTAAATCGGATGACCCGTCTTTTTATCCCAGACGACCGTTGTCTCACGCTGGTTGGTAATCCCAATCGCGGCAATCTGCTTCGGCTCTACATCTGCTTCTGTTAAAACGGTCGTCGTAACCGCGAGCACCGATGCCCACACTTCATTCGCATTATGTTCCACCCAGCCAGGCTGTGGAAAATACTGATGAAATTCCTGCTGGGCTGTATGCACAATTTCCCCTTTTTGGTTAAAAAGAATAGCTCTTGAACTTGTTGTCCCCTGGTCAATGGATAAAATAAATTTCTCCATCCCGTTTCCTCCTTACGCTCTCTTTTTCTTGTTTTCTATCATCCATACTATCAATAATACAAGTAAACACGTTAGCAAAACACACCAAAACGCGGGCGTCCAATCATTTTTAAACACAGCCCGGTAAAAAACGCCCCCGAGAGAACCCCCGAGCAACGGACCGGCAACCGGCACCCACGCATAACCCCAATTCGAAGGCCCTTTCCCTGCAATCGGGAGCAGAAAATGGGCAATTCTCGGGCCAAGGTCGCGGGCAGGGTTGATCGCATAACCCGTCGTCCCGCCAAGTGAAACCCCGATCGCTACAATCAGCATGCCAACGATGAACGGGTTCAGCCCGTCTGTAAACTTATTTGCCCCGATCGTAAGAACACCGAGCACAAGAACAAAGGTCCCAATCATTTCACTGATAAGATTCGCAAAATAGTTTGGAATGGCCGGCCCGGTCGAAAATACGCCAAGTTTGGCTCCCGGATCGTCCGTCTCCTTCCAGTGCGGCAAAAAGTGAAAAAATACGACGGCAGCGCCGATCATGGCTCCGACCATTTGCGCCAAAATATACCCGGCCACTTTCGACCATGGAAAATCCCCGTTAAATGCAAGCCCGACGGTAAGTGCGGGATTTAAGTGGGCACCGCTGTATTTTCCGACTGCATAAGCCGCCATGGCGACGCCAAGTCCCCACCCGAACGAAATGACAATCCAGCCGCTCTGGTAGGCAAATGACTTTTTCAAATTGACATTGGCACAAACACCGCCACCAAAAATAATCAGGATGGCTGTGCCAACCAATTCTGCTAAATATGAATTCATAGCCCTTCCTCCATTTCGAATGAATTAAAAGCTGATCCGGCAATAATCCGGTCCCTTTCATCAAAAAAAGAACAAAAAAACCCACGACGCCCGCAAATTTGTTGCGAATGGAGTGGATCTCTTTGTTCTCCTGCCAAGTTTATTAACTTATGTATGATGATAACGCTTACTTTAAATTTTGTCAATCCATGTTCACAAAAAATATATACCGGATTTTTCCAGATTTTGTTGAAAGAAGCGGACATCCTTGCCAGCAGACTTAGGATTCCGCTGGGCTGCATTCGGCTCCAATGGGAGAATGTTTCACATCGCTTCCACTTCTGGTTAGGAGTCGGCTTGTCAATATGCCCGCTGTACACCCGGGTGCCGCCCCATGCAAAAAACCGCTGCGGCCGCCCGGAACAGCCGCTTCTCTTTATTTCTTTTCCAAAAAGGCTTCCCACAAATCCGTATCCGAGGTGGTGATGCCTTCTGCTCCGGCTTTCAATGCTTTTTCCACATCTTCCCGCGTACGGATCAACCCGCCTGCAAAAATTGGAATGCCAAGCCGTTCTTTTACTTCGGTAATCATCCATGGCGCGATGCCCGGCAAAACTTCAATATAGTCAGGTTTCGTCCGTTCAATTAATTTGTAACTTTTCTCAAGCGCATGCGAATCAATCAGGAACATTCTTTGGATCGACACGACTCCCCTTTGCTTTGCTTTTTGTATAACATTGGCTTTCGTGGAAATTAGCCCGAAAGGTTGATATTCCTGGCATAAATATTCTGTTGCGTAATCATCACTCTTCAAGCCCTGGATCAAGTCCACATGGTAAATCATTTTTTTGCCTTCCGCCTTTGCCATCGCCGCGACATATTTGAGCTGTGAGATATGCAGTTCCAGGAAAATCCCGATTTCATAATCACTTTTTAAAAACCTTTCAAACTCCTTCATATTAACAGAAGCTGGAAGAATTTTTTGAGAAAAGGCCATTTTTTCCCCTCCTTATGTTTTTGCAAATTTAGTTTACCACGGAATACGGATGGTGCGCGTTTTGTATATGTCAAGATTTTCATGATATGTAAGAATGACCACAGTCATCTTAGATTACCTTGTAATGCCTGTATCAAAGAGCAAAAATTATTATTGGACTACTAAAAAATATGTTGACGAAGATAATGCCGCAGTATATGTAAAATGGAGTACAAAATTGTATTCAAATTCTTCGAGAACTAAGCTGGTAGGTTCATATGACGCTATAACTTCGTACATGAAATAACCAAGGCAACTGCCTTGGTTATTTACTTAAACAAAGCTTAAATAAAGAAAAATCAATATCAAACAAACAGTAACAACTTTTTTCTAATTGCCGCTTTTTTGTAAATTTCTATGATGAGGTGAACAAAAAAATAAAAGGCCAAGATTAAAAGAGAAACATGAGCATGATCGAAAACTTCGAACAAAAGAACCAGCAGAAAAATCAAAAGCCACATATAGGTACTCATCCATATTTTAATAAACTTTTCCATAAGCTCCCCCCTAAAAAGTATTCGTTCTCTACTGTTTCTGCACCCAAGCTTTAAACTCCTGCTCAATTTCCTAGACAGGAATGCCTCTTTCATGACGTCCATCATACCCGTAAACGATGTGAACTACCCTCCACTTATCAACCTTACGGTTTTATTGAAGTGGGGGCTTCTCGACTTATCGTTGCTTTTACTAGCCAACGAAAACTGACCGAGCTAACCCTCTTGTTCCA
>NZ_CALPDC010000049.1:0-20087 GCF_943193165.1 Weizmannia agrestimuris | reverse complement strand
GGACACCACTATATCCTTACTCTTGGGAAATCTACCTATTAACGGCGTTTGTTATATTTTCGTCACGGATTCAGGTTATAATAAAAATTTTAAAAAAAACCGGTAAAATGGTTCACGCATCCTTTTGAATGTGTTATACTAATGAACAACAAGTATAACACATTTGCCAAACAGTGCATATACTGGTGGCATACGGGAGGGGCAGTGAAAAGAAACCACATACATACGGAGCCATTTTCCGGTTCGAAAAGGATGGGAACGATACATGGAACAAAAAGAAATAGTGCATATCATCTCGGACTCGGTCGGAGAAACGGCTGAATTTGTTGTAAAAGCGGTTGCTGCGCAGTTTAACGGCGGCCACATTGAAATCAGGCGGCACCCGCATGTGGAAGAAACAGACGATATCGAACCGGTAATTGAGGCGGCAAAAAAACAAAATGCCATCATTGCTTACACGATTGTCGTTACCCCTTTGAAAGCATACATTGACCGCCGCGCCGGCGAAGAGGGGGTTATTGCGGTCGACCTGATGAATCCGTTGATGGAAGCTTTTATGAAAAAGTTTCACAAGGAGCCGTACCATCGCCCGAAATTAATGCGCAAGCTGGATCAGGAATACTTTAAAAAAATCGAAGCCATTGAATTTGCCGTGAAATATGATGACGGGCGCGATCCAACCGGGCTGAAAAAAGCGGACATTGTTCTGCTCGGCGTCTCCCGGACGTCGAAAACGCCGTTGTCCATGTATTTGGCGCACCACAGCTTTAAAGTGGCGAATGTCCCGATCGTGCCGGAAATCGCGCCGCCTGATGAATTGTTTTCCATCCCGCGGGAAAAATGCATCGGGCTGATGATTTCGCCCGAGAAACTGAATGAAATCCGGAAAGAACGGATCAGGGCAATGGGTTTAAAATCGGACGCCAATTATGCGAGCTTTGAACGGATTTATGAAGAACTCGTTTACGCGGAGAACATCATGCGGAGACTCAGATGCCCGGTCATTGATGTTTCGAATAAAGCGGTGGAGGAAACAGCAAGCCTTATTATTGAAATGTTCAAAAACAGGGAGGAGCTGCTCAAATGACAAAATTTGTCTACTTGTTCAACGAAGGCAACAGCCATATGCGCGACCTGCTCGGCGGCAAAGGGGCCAATCTAGCGGAAATGACAAACATCGGCCTGCCGGTGCCGTTCGGTTTCACAATTACAACCGAGGCATGCAATGACTATTATGCAAACGGCAAAAAAATTTCGGGCGCAGTCGAAACGCAAATTGAAGAAGCGCTTTTGACACTGGAAGAAAAAACCGGCAAAAAACTGGGCGGCAAGGAGAACCCGCTGCTCGTCTCCGTCCGCTCCGGCTCTGTGTTTTCGATGCCGGGGATGATGGATACGGTACTGAACCTCGGCATGAACGACGAGACCGTGGAAGCTGTCGCAGGACTGACCGGCAATCCGCGCTTTGCTTACGATTCGTACCGCCGGTTTATCCAAATGTTTTCTGACGTGGTGCTCGGCATTGATGTATACCATTTCGAACACTTGCTTGAACAAACCCGGGAACAAAAAGGGTATACAGCTGATCCGGAAATGACTGCGGAAGACTGGAAAGACATCATAGCCGGCTATAAAAAAATCGTTAAAAAACATACGAAACAGGATTTCCCGCAAGACCCGAAAACGCAACTGTACCTTGCCGTAAATGCCGTTTTCGATTCGTGGAATAACCAGCGTGCCATTGTATACCGCCGCCTGAATAAAATTCCGGACCATCTCGGGACCGCCGTCAATATCCAAAGCATGGTATTCGGAAATATGGGGGATGATTCCGGAACCGGCGTCGCTTTTACACGGAACCCGTCAACAGGCGAACGCGTGCTGTACGGCGAATATTTAATCAATGCCCAAGGCGAGGATGTCGTCGCCGGCATCCGCACCCCGCAGCCGATCCAGGTGCTGGCAAAAGACATGCCGGAAGTGTACCGCCAGTTTGTAAAAACAAGCAAATTACTGGAAGAACACTACAAAGACATGCAGGACATTGAATTTACGGTGGAACGCGGCAAACTGTACCTTTTGCAAACCCGGAACGGCAAACGGACGGCGCAGGCTGCAATCCGCATAGCCGTTGAAATGGTGAAAGAAGGCATTCTCGATAAAAAGACAGCGCTTTTAAGGGTTGATCCGGAACAGTTGAATCAGCTCCTGCACCGCCGTATTGATGATGTCGCGGCCAAAAACCATCTTGCAAAAGGGCTGCCGGCATCCCCGGGAGCTGCAACCGGCGCCGTTGTATTTGATGCTGATGAAGCGGAACGGCTCGGCAAGGAAGGGAAAAAAGTGATTTTAGTCCGCCCCGAAACGACACCGGATGATATTCACGGCATTATTGCATCCCAGGCGGTTGTGACAAGCCGCGGCGGGATGACGAGCCATGCGGCGGTTGTCGCGCGCGGGATGGGGAAAGCATGCATCTGCGGCTGCGAATCTTTGAAAATTGATTTGAAAGCGGAACAATTTACGGTCGGCGATACGGTTGTCCGTTACGGGGATGTCATCACGATCGACGGTTCGACAGGTGAAGTGATGCTCGGCGAAGTCCCGATGATCGACCCTGAGCTTTCCGACGAATTCAAAACACTGCTTGAATGGGCGGATGAGGTGCGCGATCTCGGCGTGCGCGCCAATGCCGACAACCCGGCGGACGCGAAAAAATCGCTCGAATTCGGTGCAGACGGCATCGGCCTTTGCCGGACGGAGCATATGTTTATGGACATTAAGCGCGTGCCGATCGTTCAGGAAATGATCCTCGCCGAGACTTTGGAAGAGCGCGAAAAAGCTTTGGATAAACTGCTTCCGATGCAGCAGGGCGATTTTGAAGGCATCTTTGAGGAAATGGCCGGCCATCCGGTGACGATCCGCCTGCTCGATCCGCCAATGCACGAATTTTTGCCGGATAAGGAAGAACTGCTAGTAGAAGTAACAAAACTGCAGCTTACGGCACCAGGCTCAAAAGAACTGGAAGAAAAAGAATACTTGCTGAAAAAAGTCCAGCATCTTGCTGAATTCAATCCGATGCTCGGCCACCGCGGCTGCCGGCTCGGCATGATTTTCCCTGAAATCTACGAAATGCAGGTCAAAGCAATTTTTTACGCTGCCGCTGCCGTCCTGCAAAAGGGAATAAAAGTCCAGCCGGAAATTATGATTCCGCTTGTCGGCCATGTGAATGAGCTGAAACGGATGCGCGCGCTCGTGACGGATATGGCGAATCAGGTCATGGAGGAAAAGGGCTTGAAATTCGATTATACAGTCGGCACGATGATCGAAATACCGCGCGCCGCCCTTACCGCAGACCAAATTGCAGAAGAAGCCGATTTCTTCTCGTTTGGCACGAATGACTTAACGCAAACG
The DNA here is from genome assembly GCF_943193165.1 of Weizmannia agrestimuris. Classification (NCBI taxonomy): domain Bacteria; kingdom Bacillati; phylum Bacillota; class Bacilli; order Caryophanales; family Bacillaceae; genus Heyndrickxia; species Weizmannia agrestimuris. Next base: position 16,673 of record NZ_CALPDC010000049.1, on the reverse strand, counting down.
ACATTCGGCTTCAGCCGCGACGATGCGGAAGGAAAATTTTTGCAGCAGTATATCGAGCAAAAAGTGCTGCCGGAAAATCCGTTTGCCGTCCTTGACCAGGAAGGCGTCGGCAAACTTGTCGAAACCGGCGTCAAACTCGGCCGCCAGACAAAACCGGGCTTGAAAACCGGCATTTGCGGCGAACACGGCGGTGAAAAAAGCTCGATCGAATTCTGCTACAAAACGGGCCTGAACTACGTCAGCTGCTCGCCTTACCGCGTACCGCTCGCAAGGCTCGCCGCTGCACAGGCCACCATCCGGAACAAAAAAGAAGACACCGGTAAAGTGACAGTCGCTGCAAAATAAATCATTTTTTACAAAGCGCACGGCGGGTTACCCCCCCCGTGTGCTTTTTTTCTGGCAGGCTCATGAAAAAAGCATGCCGGGGCGTGCTAACTCATAAGTAAAACATATCAATTAAGATGAAAAAGCCATTATTTAAATGATAAAAGAAGGAATGTAAGATTAAGGGGGAGGAGGGATGAGGGTGGCATTTCATTTTATCACAATCGACCATGTCCAGCTTGCTGCTCCACGTGGCAGTGAACAGACAGCCAAAAAGTTCTACGCGGAAATCCTCGGATTTACAGAAGTTGAAAAACCGGCAGAATTGAAAAAACGCGGCGGCTGCTGGTTTCAAAACGGAAAAATACAAATCCATATCGGCATTGAAGAACCTTTTTTACCCGCCAAAAAAGCGCATCCTGCATTTGAAGTCAGAAATCTCGAAAGCTTGAAAGACAGGTTTGCTCGCTATCAAGTTAAGTGGGCAGAAGACGGCAAGCTCCCAGGAGCAGCGCGCATTTACGCAACTGATCCATTCGGAAACCGGCTCGAATTTTTAGAATGGAAGAGCAAGTAAAAAAACGTGCAAAATGGTGAAATGAGAAATTGGCAATATCACTGTAAAATTGCGCAATCATGAAAGCAAATCCGTCTGGAAATCCAAAATGCGTGCATGCCTGCCCGGGTCTTGGTTAAAGTAACAAGGACGGAAGGAGGTATAAACATGGACAACACCCATAAATATGTGCAGAAGCTGAATGAACAGCAAAAGAAGCAGGAACAAAATAAAAAACGGCAGGGGAACGGAAGCCCGAGTGAAAAGCTGCCGACAAACCGGCACTAAAAAAATGGCGTGTGGAATACACGCCATTTTTCAAAAGAACGGGACAGCCACGCTCCAAAAAACGGGAACTAGTTTACATAATAATGTTATAAAAAACTAAACATTTCTTTACCGCTGAGATGCCTGTTTACCCGGAAAAATGGAAAAGGCAGCCAATCAGATGGCTGACTGGTTGCCCATGTTTTCTTCCGCTTTCATACTTCGCGCAATTTGTTGTGCATGGCGCTTTGCTTCTTTAACGGACTTTCCTTTTACCGTAATCAATCGTCCGTCAATAATGAAGTTGAAAATTCTGTTTCTCATATGTTATCACCTCTTCTTTGTTTACCCATTGTTCTTTTTTTAAAACATATGCTTCGTTCGGAAAGTTTGTTAGTAGTTGAAGATGCAGTTAGTAGTAAAAATATTGCAGCGGGCAGTTTCATGTTATCCGTCGTGCGCAGGAATTTTTTGCGGGACTCGGGCTTTACACTGATAAAATTATAACAGAAAAACAACGTAAATACAACATATTGATACGGAAAAGTTTTTTCTGCCCATATTTTGAAAAGCTCTGCTTTAAAACTAATAAAAATCACATCATTCATTTGGACAGGCAACAGAATGGCAAAATTTCGTTCGCTTTATGTAGCATAGTAAACAAATCTTAAAGAAGAAAGGATGCAAAATCTTGTCACTTAAAGAACATATCCTCCAATTGGAAAAATCGCTGCTTGAACCTTCGACACGCTCGGATCCGGCAAAATTGGGCGCATTGCTGGCGGAATCTTTTTTTGAATTCGGCTCATCGGGAAACATCTGGCATAAACGGAAATATACCGGACCGGGCGGCATTGGGGTGAGGGAGATGGCGCTTACAGATTTTGAAATGCATCCATTGGCTGATGGCGTGGTCCTTGCAACCTGCAGGGTGGACGACCGAACAAGAAAGCAGCAAACCTTGCGCAGTTCCATTTGGAAATATACGGACAGGAGCTGGAAAATGGTTTTTCACCAAGGAACGGTTGCCTCCTCCAAATAATGTTTTCGTTATTTTGAAAACGTTTAAAACAATATGGAAACCTGTTACAATGGGGGAAAGGCAAAAGGGAGGAATTTGGATGTTGAAAAACGATTTGGCCAAACGGCTGAAAACACGGTACCCGTTGATTCAGGCTCCGATGGCAGGGGGCATCACAACACCAGAGTTGGTGGCTGCGGTGTCAAACGCCGGCGGGCTGGGCATGATCGGGGCGGGGTACTTAACCGCTGCTCAAACAAAAGAACAAATCCGGGAAATCAAACAGTTAACCGGAAACCCTTTTGGCATCAATTTTTTTGTTCCCGGCGGGTTTGAAGCGGCAAATGAAAAAATAACAGCCGCAAATGACATTTTAAATCGGGTCCGCAAACAGTTAAAAATAGAGGCAAAAGCGGAAATAGAAGTTCCTGATTTATATAGCGTACAAGATCAATTTTTGGCACAGGTGCAAGTGGCCATCGAAGAGAAAGTGCCTGTTTGTTCATTCACTTTTGGAATACCTTCCGGGAAAGTGATCGAAAGGCTGAAACAAAACGGGATCCTCCTTATTGGAACGGCAACAACCGTCGATGAAGCGGTTGAAGTGGAGCAGGCCGGGATGGACATGGTGGTTGCGCAAGGCAGTGAAGCGGGGGGCCACCGGGGAAACTTTTTGAAAGACCATGAGGAAAGCATGATTGGCCTGATGTCACTGGTTCCCCAGGTTGCCGACAATGTCCGGATTCCCGTCATTGCGGCAGGCGGCGTGATGGATGGCAGGGGGCTTGCAGCAGCGCTTTGCTTGGGGGCGAAAGGCGTGCAAATGGGAACCGCCTTCCTGGCCTGTAAGGAAAGCGGCGCACATCAGGCCCATAAGGAAGCCGTTCTCCATGCGAAAGAAGATGAGCTTGTCCTCACCCGGTCATTTTCCGGAAAATGGGCAAGAGGCGTAAAAAATGCGTTTATCTCGGAAATGAAGCCGCATGAAGCGCTTTTTCCGGATTATCCCGTGCAAAATGCGCTCACACAGGATATCAGAAAGGCTGCCGGAAAGCAGAACAACCGTGAGTTTATGTCACTTTGGTCCGGCCAAAGCCCGCGGCTCGCAAAACAGCAAACGGCAAAAGCATTGATTGACCATGTCATAAAAGAAGCTGAAGAAATCATGGGCAAAATGCCTGAAACTCTATAATTTTTCGCCGGCAATGAAACAAGGCATCAAGGCACCACCTGTAGCGTTAAGTCCAGTCATTGCCTGGACTGTAGCAGAAACCATATTAGGAGCCATATTTGCTCCTCTGAGTGCAAATATAAAGAGTGGCAAACTATTTGGATTTAGACACCCATGCCGCAGTGAACGCGGCACCAGCAGAAGAATGAAAATCAGCCGGTGCAATTTTTCAGGATAGAAAAAACGGAAATTAATGGGCACGATAATCTTATTAAGAGGTGATGAAAACGATGGACAGTATTACAGCTATCTTTATTGTGGTATCAGTGATTATCTTGATTTCGTATTATATCCCCAGATTATCGTTTAATACAAAGTATGATGGATTTAAGTTATATCTAAATAGAGGCTTAATAGGTGTTCCTTCAGCTTTCTTATTAGCAAGCATTATTTTCTTGTTGATTGGAGCAATATTTTAAAAGCATTAGGGGAAGAAATTTGAAATTCATTGATGTAAAGCGGGAAGCATGCCGGTTCTGCCTGCCACTAAAGCGTGTTTCAAGGAAATTCCCCCCTGCTTTTTATTAATAGATACCGGCTCTGCCCGCAAGAATAGTTAACGGACTTCCCGGATTTGCGAGAGCGGGTAAAATACCGCTTCGGTTTTTCCCGCCAGTTCTTTCTTCGGAATAAGGCCGAGCCCGTTTCTGCTGTCTTCGCTGTACATCCGGTTATCGCCCATTACGAAATATTTATTTTTTGGCACGGTGAGAGGCCCGAAATTATTCGTCAGCTTGCTGCCTTCTTTACGTGCTGCTTTCAGGTTTTTCGCAAGGTAAGGCTCTTTGTGCAATTTCCCATTAATATAGAGATGGTCATTTTTGACTTGAATTGTATCTCCGGGAAGGCCAATAATCCGCTTTACATAGTTTTCTGTTTCCCCCTTGATGATGACGATGTCGCCTCTTTGGTAATCGGCAGCAGAATGGGCTTTATAGACGAGAATTTTATCATGGTTATGAAGTGTCGGCTCCATTGATTCCCCTTCAACCATATAAGGGGCAATGAAAAATCCCCTGATGACCCCTACAAGCAGAATGGCAAATATGAATGATTTTAACAAGCTTTTTATTCCTTTGCTCATTTGACCAGCTCCCATAACATATCTTCATCGTAATCTATTCTTCCAGAAAGGCAGGAAATCCTTTATATTATTTAATAATATGCAACATTCCAATGTTATAAACATAAGAAATGGGAACGCGGGAGCGATTTGTGCAAAATAATTTAGGCTATTTGGGTAGGAAAAGGAAGATCAATTTGCAAAAATATGATTATCAATGCCCGGCTTTCTGTTTTGCCAAGTGGGGCTCGGGAGAATAATGTTGCTGCAGATGATTTCACAATATTCAATGCACAAGAAGTGTGCCCGCAATATTTAGTATAGGAAGTAACGCTTGCAGACAGGGGATGATTTTTTGAAACTGGCTGGCGTGATTTTGGTGGAGGCTGGGGTGATTCTTCTTCCGTTTGGCATTTTGTAGTTCAGAAAAGAATGGAAAGCCTACCGGGAATTTTCCCCGAAAACCCAAAAGGTATTTGTGCTGATTGAAATATTCGATGTATTATCGGGTTTCCCTATACTGCCAACCTGGTGGATGTACCTTTCAGCATTCTGTATTGTGATGGGTGCCATCCTGATCAAAACGCATTAAGAATGCTGAAAAACGCGGCAGCAGACAGCGTCCTGCTGTTGTTTTGGGCGGGATGGGAAGTTATAGCCGAGTTTTCATAAAAAAGTGCTGAGCTGAGGGGGCTGCTGGATGTTAAAAAAAGCTTATGGGGCTGACTGTATTTTTACTGGCTGCGGATGTTTCATGTTGCCCGCTTATTTTTCAGCTTATCCATAAAGCTGAGGAGTTCCGCTGTCTGTTTTTTTCTGTTTTTTTCCATTGGGGAAGCGGAAGGGGGCGGAGAGTAAACGCTTGTTTCTTTATGGAACTTTTTCACATGATCACCTCAGCTGATTATCTGCAATAGTGTATGCAAAGCTGCGAAAAAATATGAAGGGCAATAACCGGTTTGTTATTGCCCTGAAGATTTTTTGCCGTACTTTTTCAGGATCTGTTCGTTTTCTTTCATGATTTTTAAAGTCGTCGGGCTTGTGCCAACCGAAGGAACACGGACTCTTGATTTTCTTCTGAAAGTTCTCCGGATATTTCCGGTTTCATTTCTCTGTGCCAGGAGCGCGCTGTTTTTTTTCATTTTTGTCACCGCCTTGTTTTTCAATCCATGTCGTCCGGCGGAGCCGCAAAATCATAAACATGGGCCATGATGACAAACAGGATACAATCCATTTCTGTAATGGCTCTGGAACCGGATATTTTTAATAGATACAATGCATCATGAAACAGATAAATCGGATGGAGCGCATAGTTTTCATCAATATGATACACCGTCTCCAGCCTGTCCAATTTCGCGCGGGCGGAACCGGGATTTGCGAAACTGTACAATGCCTGATCTTTTTCTGGCGGGGTGGTAAACGGCAAAATGTTAACGCTCATATCCGCTTTTTCCGCATAAGATGCCAGCACTTCTTTTAAACCTAACAGATATCCTTCTTTACTACCATAATACCCTACGATGCCCTCATCATTCAAGATGTCGAGCATATTTTTAGCCATTAACAGATTGTCCTGGATCAGAGACTCATTTGCAGAAACGGTTTTCGTAAATCTTTCCAATTCATATTTTCCGGCTTTGCGGAAATACATATTTAAAAAAATAAAACCGTCGATTGCTGCAAAAATAAGCGCGGTGATGGCATAGTTTTTAAAATTCATGAAAATGCTCGCCGGATGGATCGTCCAGTAAACCAGCGCACCGAATAAATAAACCAAATACCAGATTTTCCGGATCAGAAAAACTTTTGCATCCATCTTTTCTTCATTTTTTCCATACAGGTAAGTATAGATCACGAGACCGGCAAAACAAAGCCAAACAAAAGTTTTAAAAAACAGCGTTTCCAAATCTCCGCCTCCCTATATTCCCGAAAAGTACTGTCTGCCATTATTTTATCATAAAAAGGGGAACTTTTGTTTGCATTCCTGCATAAAAGGCAGAATTGATGAAATGTTCCTAGGATGATAGACTGATAAAGAAAGATATGTTAGAATTTAACAAAATATGGATGGGGAGCTGGCAGTTTTGGAAGCAAAAAATGCGTTAAACATCCGGCGGCTGGGCGGCAAGGAAAAACTTCCGATGGATTTACTGCTCCTTGCCGACCCGTCACGCGAAATGGTGATGGCTTATGCCAACCGCGGAGAATGCTATGTGGCGGAAATTGAAGAAAAGGTGATCGGCGTTTACATCCTGCTACCGGCGAGGCCGGGAATCGTGGAATTGGCGAATGTGGCGGTTGCAAAAGAACATCAAGGGAAAGGCTTTGGAAAACGGCTTGTGCTGGATGCCATCCGGAGGGCAGGAAAAAGAGGATTTAAAACGATCGAAGTAGGCACCGGCAATTCCAGCATCAGCCAGCTGGCCTTGTATCAAAAATGCGGTTTCCGGATCTCCGGGGTGGACAGAGGCTTTTTCGTCAGGCATTATGCTGAAACGATATACGAAAACGGGATTCGCTGCCGGGATATGGTACGGTTATCCCTCGATTTGGTAGAAACGACATGCAAGGGGTAATGGAATTGGAACTGGTCTTTTACAATGATGATTTCAAGCAGCAATTGGACAACTATACAATAACGGATGATCAGCTCCGTTTCACCGGCCATCCGGATGAAGCCATTGCCCTTGCAAAAGATGATCCGGAACGGCACCCTGTTGTTGCAGTCCGGCATGGCTGGATCACAAACTTTTTTGTGCTTCATGAAAAAAATGGCGCCAGGCCATATACAAGTCATCCGCATGCCATATTGCTGCGGACGTTTTCAACCGATTTCCACCAGCAGGGAAAAGGATACGCCAGGCAATGTTTAAAACAGCTGCCCCATTTTGTCCGTACCCATTTTCCGGAAATAGAGCAGATGGTTCTTGGGGTGAATACGGAAAATGTTGCTGCCCAAAATTTGTACAGACAAGCCGGGTTTGTGGATGAAGGGGGCAGGATGTTTGGAAAAAAAGGCGAATTGATTATTATGCATTACCATTTAGGCAAAGAAGGGATATACAGATGGAAATAAAAGAACTTGCAAACCGGGAAGAGTGGAAAGCAGCGTTTCCGGTGATGAAACAGCTGCGTAAACATTTGGACGAAGAACACTATCTCCAGCTGGTGGAAGAGGCGGCAGAAAAATCGGATTACAAGATGGCCGCAGTAATAGATGACGGAAACATTGTGGCGGTAACCGGCTATATGCCGATGATTACCTTGTACAACGGGCGGTTTATTTGGGTATGCGACCTGGTGACGGATGAAGCGCACAGATCAAAAGGGTACGGCGCCAGGCTTTTGGCGCATGTGGAAAAACAGGCCGGCGAAAACGGATACGGCATTGTATCCCTGTCATCCGGCCTGCAGAGAAAAGACGCACACCGGTTTTATGAAGAAAAAATGGATTATGATAAAGTCAGTTATGTTTTTTTAAAAAGATTGTAGTTTGTGCATTTTGGCTTAAAAAAGCGCAGTTTATCGCCGTACCTCTTCATCTCCCGGGATGGCCGGTGTTATAATGCTGATAAGAATCAAAATTGAGTTAAAAATGCGGCTAATCTCTTGACATTGTGACTAACTTAATATAGAATAATATTGAACTGGAAAACTGGAGCTAGGGTTCCGCTTCATTCAGAAGGTCTGCGACCGAGGGCTTCATCTCTTGTAATAAGACAAGAGGCACCTATTGATATAAAAGATCCGAGGGGAAAGGTTCAGTGTATTTCTTATGCGCTGATTCTTTCCCCTCTTTTTTTATTTTAAAGGAGGAATGAGGCATTGAATGTAATCGACCAAATTTATCCGGGTGTAGCCGTTGTTCTTTTTGATCAACAGGAAAGAGTATTACTTCAAAAGCGGGTAGATGTTGGAAAATGGGGTCTTCCAACCGGCCATGTTGAACCCGGGGAAACTGTTTCACAAGCAGCAATCAGAGAGATGCAAGAAGAGACAAACTTAACAATTCGGATAAAACAAATAATTGGTGTTTATTCCGACCCTGAATTTCAAGTTTTCAAGTATCCCGATGGAAAGTGTGTCCATTTTATCACCACTTGTTTTTTGGCGGAAATTGCAGGAGGAAAGCTGCAAAACAATTCTTCCGAATCTTTAGCACTCCAGTTTTTTCAGAAAGATCAGCTTCCTGCAAATTTATTAAAAATGGTTCCGCTGTGGCTTGGGGACGCTTTAGCAGGCTATGCAGGTGCATTTATCCGATAAGATTTAAACGAAAAGAACAGGAGGGGTAGTTCAATATGAAACAAAAAATCTTTCTGACAGCACCTTTTAAAAAAGTGATGGATCTCCAAACATTATAATTGTAAGTCTCTCTGTTTCCAAATTTCAGATAAAAACAAATGTCAGCAAGAGCTACATAAAACCGTCCAGAAAAGATATACCGTCATTCTTTTGGTCGTAAAAATGTAATTACCAAACCAATTGTTTTAACAATATATTTCGTTATCAAAAAATGTGAAAGGTCGTTTTCAAATGGAATCGAATGAGAAATTAAAAGTCCCATACTCATTAGAAGTAGTGCCAAAAAAGGAACAGCAAATTGCTTCGTTGCAGATTGCACTGTTATGGATCGGAGCAGGATTAGGACTGGCTGCTATTTTTTCAGGAAATACACTGGCAGGTCTTGGTTTGACGAATGGATTACTGACGATTATCGTTGGCATGCTTGTCGGGTCAGTTCCTATGTATTTCATGTCCCGCATTGGAACAAGAGAGGGAGTATCAGGTATGATTGCTACCCGTGCTTCATTTGGGATTAGAGGTTCTTTTTTTCCGAGCTTGTGCAATGCGCTGCAGTTAATTGGCTGGACAGCTGTGATGATTCTGATGGCAGCTGAAGCCTGTGTATCTTTAAAATTTGCAGGAATTCTTGGGAACCGAGATTTTTGGATTATCTTGATTGGTTTGATCACAACGGTTAACGCGCTTTTGAAACACAATCATTTAAAATGGTTTCAGATATTTACAGTTGGTGCAACATTGATTTTATCCATCATCATGACCTATGCTGTTTTGTCAACAGTAAATGTTGCAGACTTAATGGACAAGAAACCTAAAGGTCATCTTACTTTCTCTCTCGGATTAGATTATGTGATCGGCATGTGCCTTTCCTGGGTTCCTTTGGTTGCAGACTATTCCCGGTATGCAAGGAATATTAACGGGGCCGCACACGCTACATATTGGGGTTATGCGCTATCCAGCATCTGGATGTACTTTGTTGGCTTGCTTTGTACCATTGCTACTGGCCTTTGGAATGCAAGCCCAATTCCAATCATGGGTGCACTGGGCTTGGGTATCCCAGGTCTGCTTATTATTTTTTTTTCCACTGTAACGACAGCTTTTCTAGATGTTTTTTCAGCAGGTGTTTCTGCAAGCAATTTATTTCCAAAGTTTTCGGAGAGGCGTCTTGTATTCATTGCAGGAGTGTCAGGCACACTGATTTCGCTGGTGTTTCCAATTGATAAATATCAAAGCTTTTTATTAATCCTTGGTGCTGTCTTTATTCCCATTGAAAGCATCGTATTGGTTGATTATTTTTTAATCCGTAAACACCTGAAGCTAGCAGACTTGACTAAACCAGAAGGATCGTACTGGTACCGGGGCGGTGTTAATCTGGTAGCTTTCGTCGCTTTTGTGGTTGGTTTTGCTCTCTATGAAGTCAGCTATTTTCAAGCTTGGCCAATTGGTTCGTCATTTATTAGTCTGATTATTACGGCAGTCCTTTATTATTTCCTTATGAGACTTCTTCATAGGGATCAATTTTCAAAGGTTAGAAGCAGTGGCATATACAAGAATCATGCAGCAGGCTGATAAGTTATTTTCAAAAACATTATAACAAATGGATGGGATCCAATCTGTCAAATGCAGAAAAAAATAATACTATGATCATTTTAGAAGAGGTGTATATTAGATGAGACCACAGGTATTAACAATTGCAGGAACTGACAGCGGTGGCGGTGCAGGTATTCAGGCCGACCTGAAAACTTTTGAAGAGAGGGGTGTCTACGGCATGTCTGTAATCGTTGCCGTGACAGCGCAAAATACAAAAGGAGTTCAGGGAATTTTTCCAATGCCGGTTGACAGCATTGTCCGTCAAATGGAATCCATTGCGGACGACTTTTCAATTGCAGCTTTAAAAACGGGTATGCTGTTTGATGCAGAACGCATAGAAGCTGTTGTTGACGGAATTAAACGATTTAAATGGAGGCCGCTGGTTGTGGATCCGGTCATGATTGCAAAAGGTGGGACACATCTCGTTGCTCCTGAAGCAATTGCGACGATTAAAAAGAAATTGGTTCCGGTTGCTGATGTCATTACACCGAATACACCGGAGGCGGAAGTTCTGTCAGAAATGACGATACGTACTGATCAGGACCGGGAGCACGCAGCACGACTGATTCTCAAAAGAGGGGCAGGTGCTGTGCTGTTAAAGGGCGGACATGATCTGGTTACATCAGAAACTGTTCGTGATTGTCTGGTGACGAGGGAGCAGACAATATGGCTCGAATCCAAACGCATTGATACCGTTCACACTCATGGAACTGGTTGTACATTGTCTTCATTGATTACAGCTGAGTTGGCGAAGGGCCATCCCTTAGAAGACAGCGTAAAAACAGCTAAAAAATTATTGACAAGAGCAATCTCTGAGAGCCCGGGAATTGGGCATGGACATGGACCAATTGCCCATTGGGTATTAAGAGATGAAGATGGAGAAAGATTACAAAGCTAAATTCACATAATATAACCCCTGCCGGTGATTTTCATTAAGCTTTACAAAGCATAATAGAAAAGCTATAATTGAAAAAAGTAAATCTTTCAAACTACTAGGGGTGCCCGGATTTGGCGGGCTGAGAGAAAAACCGGCGTTTTTCAACCCTTTGGACCTGATCCGGATCATACCGGCGTAGGAAAGTAGGAATTTGTAAAAAAATTTCTTGCTGATGAAGTCAGGTCTTTTCGGGCCTGGCTTTTTTGCATGGGAAGGGGTGGGACAAATGAAACTGGATGAGCAGGTGGTTGTCGTCACAGGCGGAAGCAGGGGGTTAGGCAAAGCAGTTGTAAAAGCTTTTGCAAGAGAAGGGGCGGGCGTTGTCATCAACTATTTTGAGAGTGAGGGGAAGGCAAAGGATCTTCAGCATATTTTAGGAGAAAAAGCGGTTGCCCTGAAGGCGGATGTAAGGGATCCGGCGCAGGTAAGAAAGATGTTCCGGCAGGCCGAAGCTTATTTTTCCAGGCCTGTCACGACAATTGTAAATAATGCCCTCGTGCATTTCCGCTTTGATCCGGAATCCCGGCACGATGCTTCCCGAATTTCGTGGGAGGAATACAGCTTGCAGATGGAAGGTGCGGTTCGCGGCGCATTAAATACCATACAGGCCGGCCTTGCGGAAATGAAACGGCTGCATTTCGGCAGGGTGATCAATATTGGCACAAACCTGTTTCAAAATCCGGTTGTCGCCTACCATGATTACAATACGAGCAAGGCAGCGCTCCTCGGCTTCACCCGGAGCATGGCGAAAGATCTGGGGCAATATGGCATTACCGTTAATATGGTATCCGGCGGCCTTCTGAAAACGACGGATGCAAGTGCGGCCACATCTGAAGAGGTTTTTCAATTGATTCAGGCAACAACCCCGCTGCAAAAGGTGACAGAACCGGAAGACGTTGCGGATGCCGTGTTGTTTTTTGCATCGCCATGGGCCAGGGCGGTAACCGGACAAAATCTCGTCGTTGACGGCGGACTTGTAATGGATTAGGCGGATGGACCTTACCCTGCAAGAAAATCCCCATTTAGAGGTATGACAACGATTAGGTGTAAATCAAATGCCTGTGAAATTTGGAGAATACGCGAGTAAATGAGAGACAATTGTACTTTATTGAAGGAGGGAATGGAAATGGAAAAAGAAAAACCAATTGAACTGCTTGAAAAAATCAGGGAAGCCAATCCGCTTATCCATAATATCACGAATATTGTGGTGGCTAATTTTACAGCAAACGGGCTGTTGGCACTTGGCGCATCTCCGGTAATGGCCGATGCGGTGGAAGAAGTTGCCGATATGGCGAAAGCGGCAAATGCGGTCGTGTTAAATATCGGCACTTTGAACGAAAAAGCCGTCGAAGCAATGATTTTGGCGGGAAAGTCTGCAAATGAAAATGGCGTTCCGGTCGTCCTTGATCCGGTAGCTGCCGGTTCAACCCGTTACCGGACAGAAACGGCAAAAAAATTGCTGAAAGAAATCCGCTTCACATCCATCAGGGGAAATGCCGGAGAAATCGCCAATCTGATCGGAATAGATGCCAAAGTAAAAGGCGTCGATGCAGGAGATACCGGCCTGGATACGGGCGAACTCGCTTTAAAAGCGGCAAAAACGCTTCATACTACGATCGTGGTAAGTGGCAAGACGGATGCGGTGTCAAACGGTACAAACCTTTATCTCGTACATAACGGCCACCCGCTTTTAACAAAAGTCACCGGGACAGGCTGCCTTTTGTCCGCGGTTTGCGGCGCTTTTCTCGCTGTTGAGAAAGATCCGGTCCAGGCATCTGTTTCGGCGCTTGCGATTTACGGCGCTGCTGCGGAAATCGCAAGGGAAAAAACAGGCGGGGATTTGCCGGGCAGTTTTCAAATGGCATTTTTAGACCAGCTGGCAGAAATAGGGGCTGAAGAAATCCAAAAATATGCCTCTTTTGAAAAGAAAGAAGGATGAACGTCATGAAAAAAGCACTTACCATTGCCGGTTCTGATTCCGGGGGCGGTGCAGGCATCCAGGCAGACTTGAAAACATTTCAGGAATTGGAAGTATACGGCATGTCCGTGATTACCGCGGTGACAGCGCAAAATACACGCGGCGTCCAGGGGGTATTTCCGCTCGGACCCGAAGCCGTCTCCCGCCAATTGGAGTCCATTGCCGGAGATATGGGGACGGATGCGCTAAAAACCGGCATGTTGTTTGATTCCGGCATCATCGAAGTGGCCGCGGAAAAAATCAAAACCTACCGCTGGGAAAAACTCGTTGTGGACCCGGTGATCATTGCAAAAGGCGGGGAAACCCTTTTGCAAAAGGAAGCGGTTCAAGCCTTAAAAAGCAAGCTGCTTCCGCTCGCCTTCATTGTGACGCCGAATCTTCCGGAAGCAGAGGAACTGGCAGGAATGCCCATCCGAAATGCCGGGGATCGGAAGGAAGCGGCACGCATCATTGCGGATTGCGGCCCCCGGTATGTCCTTATTAAAGGCGGCCATAACGCATCTTCCCCGGTTTCGAGCGACTTGCTTTTTGACGGGGTGAATTTTTACGAATATACAGCGAAAAGGTACGCAACAAAAAATACGCACGGCACCGGCTGTACGTTTTCTTCGGCGATTACGGCGGAATTGGCAAAAGGCGCGGATATATTTGCTGCAGTGTCGACAGCAAAAGCATTCATTTCCGCCGCGATCGAAGACGGCATTCAAATTGGACACGGGCACGGGCCGACAAACCATTGGGCGTACCAAAAAAGGAGAATGAAAAACGGATGACAGCCGAATATTTGCGTGGCGCATTGAAACTGTATTTTATTATGGGCAGCCCGAACTGCACGCTGCCGCCGGAACAAGTGCTGGAAAAGGCCATCAGGGGCGGCGTCACCCTTTTTCAATTCCGTGAAAAAGGGAACGGTGCACGAAAAGGCGAAGAAAAGAAAGCGCTTGGTGAAAAATTGAAGTGGATATGCCAAAAAAACGGGATTCCTTTTCTTGTAAATGATGATATTGCACTTGCGTTGGAACTGGATGCTGATGGTGTGCATGTCGGGCAGGAAGATGAACCGCTGGCATCCGTACGAGAAAAGTTGGGGGATAAGATCATCGGCGTCTCGGCCTATACGTTGGAGGAAGCCAGGCAGGCAGCAAACGGAGGCGCGGATTATCTTGGCGTCGGCCCAATTTTTCCGACGAAATCGAAAGAAGATGCGAAAGAAGCGAAAGGCACAGCCGTCATTCGCGAAATCCGCCAAAATGGCATCCGGATTCCAATTGTCGGAATTGGCGGCATAGGGCCGGGCAATGCAAAAAGCGTCATAGAAGCGGGCGCAGACGGCGTTTCCGTCATTTCTGCGATCGCAGGCGCGGAAGATGCAGAAGCGGCAGCTGTCCTGTTGAAAAGGGAGCTCGCTTTATAATGAAGGCGTAAAGCCCTGCGCCTTTTGACAGTTTAAAAATGGAATCAAGATAAGCCGGGTGTAGGAGCCTGGCTTTTTTGGTGCCAAGCAGGCTGAATGGCGGTGAATTTTTTGCGAGAATTTTTCAATATCTTGGTTGATAAAACGTTTGTTCTTGTGATAAAATACAAACAAACATTCCGGTGGAAGGGAAGGTGAGGGCTGTTAAAACCAGATAACCTCTCATCATTTGTTGTTTTTTGTGCTGGCAAGGCGCAGAGAATGGTTTATGCGAATAAGGGGGAGAGGCAGTGGAAAATTACAGAAAATGGGAGGATGTACCGGAAAATCTGAAAACAAAAACACAGCTGAAAGCATTAAAACGGAAGCCTGTCGGGGAACCCAAAGCGATGAAAATCGGCTATCGCGGAAAAAAATATCCTTTGTACGATATAAACGAAACACAGGTCGTGAAACAAAGACAAACGGATATATCCAAACTCGAAATGACGATTCATAACATCGCTGAATCTCTATATATTATCAACAAGTCAGCTAAAAAAAGCAGGGATACAAAAAAGATAAACTATTTTGACAGGAATTATGGTGTGGTCAACAGAGCAAAAACACGGCAATTAAAACTGTATGCATTAAAAGATGCTGTCCTCCGCAAGTTGCTTGATGAAAATAAGGCTGAAATGATCGGCTATCATACTCAGAATGGAAAGAAATTGCTGCTCATTCAGCTGGAAGACTACACCTTTCATTTACCGGCAGAACAAGGCCAGACGAAATGTTTGAAGCACCTGGGCGAAATTGCTATTATTCCGGCAGCGGCAACAAGAAAAGTTACGCTAAAATATAATGAAGCGGTAAAACTTTTAGAAACCTTTTTGCAAAAGGATTGAAAACAGCGAATCCGGAAAGTCAAACGGGAGACATGCGGGATTTTCTTAAAATGTTTTTCAAAGTTTACGCAAATGATGGTAAAATTTAGATAGCAATTTGGGAAAGGAGCAGGCATGATGGCGGACGGTGTTGTTGTTTCGGTAAATACAGGCAAACCAAAGGCGCTTGCCTATAAACAGAAAGTGGTGCAGAGTGGCATTTTTAAAACACCACAGGAAGGCCCGGTATATCTGGCAAAAGAAAATTTCGAAGGGGACAAGCAGGCGGACCTTGTGCATCATGGCGGAGCGGATAAAGCAGTCTGCGTGTATGTTGGTGATCATTTTCCGGTATGGGGGAAGAAATTTAACCGGACTTTTGAGCCGGGGGCATTTGGCGAAAATATTACGCTCTCGGGATGTTCGGAAGCAGATATCCATATCGGCGATGTTTTTCAAATGGGGGAAGCGGTTGTGCAGGTATCACAGCCGCGGGAGCCTTGCTATAAAATTGCTGCGAAACACGGATTGGACAGTTTTCCTGCCGATATTGTGGAAACTGGCTGGTCCGGCTTCTATATGCGTGTGCTCGAAGAAGGTTTTGTCCGGAAAAATGACAGCTTTATCCTCCTTGAAAAAGGGGAAAAACAGCTTTCCATCCTGCATATCAATAACATCAGATACCATGATAGAACAAATTTTGATGCGATAGAAGAAATTTTAAGTGTAAAGGTGCTTGCCAGTGACTGGCAAAAACCATTCCGGAAATTATGGCTGAAAAAAGGGAATGGATAAAAGAAACGGCTGCTGTGACAGGAGTACTGCGGTTCCCTGAAAACGACCTGTACGTATGTAACAGAGGAAGCTCAATGCTGTTCCGCCATCTTAACTTGTAGCATAGATCCCTGTTTCTTCATTATATTAAGGAGCAGGGATCTTAAAAAAAGATGGAAAACATTACCTTGCTCTATCTTATTGACTTAAGTTACGGATAAATGTTATGATAAATGAGCTGACCCGTTAGGTGGATAAACAACGGGGTTAAAAAAAGATGTTGACAGCGAATTGATATTTTGATATAATAATTAAGTCGCTGTTAAGAACAGCAAAGATTGTTCCTT